>JBMCIV010000040.1:0-8333 GCA_048616735.1 Wenzhouxiangella sp.
GCGCGGAAAGGCCAGGTAGTGAATGCGGATTCCGGCGTCGTGGTACTCGTCCATTTTTTCGTGCAGGCGCTGGCAGAACCCGCAGTCGGGGTCGGTAAACACCAGCACCTCGTATTCAGCGTCGTCTTCGCCGAAGGTCACGAATTCGGCCGGATCAAGATCACTGATGCGCTCCTTGCGCACCTCCGCCAGGGCCGCGTCGGTCAAATCCTGCTGGGTCTCGAGGTCGATCACCCGGCCCTGCAGCAGATAGCGACCATCCTCACTCATATAGATGATGTCGCTGCCAACGCGCACCTCCATGATGCCCGGCAGCGGCGTTTCGGCAATGGCGAGGTCAGACGTATCGGGTACCAGCGTCGACAAACGCTGTTCGATGGCCGCCGGATCAGCAGCGGCGGTGGACGCCAGCGCAAGTGCGACGAGCGCCAGGCCTGGCAGGGACAGTGTTTTCATTCCATTGATCTCCTGAGAATCGGATTTCGGGCAAGTGAATCGACAGGCCTTGGAGTATAGAGCAGCCGACAAGTTTCCTGCCGAGCGCAACACTCAGCCGCGCGGATGGTGCGCGGCGTGCAGCGCCTTGAGCCTGGAGCGCGAGACGTGGGTGTAGATCTGGGTCGTGGCCAAATCGGCATGACCCAGCAGCATCTGAACGACGCGCAGATCGGCGCCATGATCGAGCAGGTGGGTGGCGAACGAGTGGCGCAGCCGATGCGGATGTATATCGCCGATGATGCCGCAGTCGCGGGCGTGCTTGCGAATCCGCTGCCAGACGGCCTGCCGGCTCAGCGCCAGGCCGCGGCAGGAAACGAACACGCGCTCACCGCGCGGCGCACAGTCGGGCCGGCCCCGTTTCAGCCAGCGCTCCGCCGCCAGCTGCGCGGGCTCGCCCAGCGGCACCAGACGTTCCCGGCCGCCCTTGCCGATCACGCGGACCAGGCCGCGGACCAGATTCAGTCGCGCCAGTTCGAGTCCGACCAGTTCGCTGACCCGCATGCCGGTGGCGTAGAGCATTTCCAGAATTGCCCGATCGCGCAGGCCCAGCGGCGTCTCGGCGTCGGGCTGGACAAGCAGCCGGCTGACCTCGGACTCGGACAGCAGATGAGGCAAATGGCGGATTCGCGCCGGTGGCTGCAAATCGACCATGGGGTTTTCTTTGTAATGACCCTGGCGCTGAGCCCAGGCGAAAAACTGGCGCAGGCAGGAGACCTGTCGGGTGACGCTGCTGACAGCGGTTCCCGCGCGCAGACGAAGGGCCAGATAGTCCATGACCTGCGAACGACCGATGGGCTGATGGTCCTGTCCCATCGCCTGGCCGAACTGCTCCAGATCCTGCCGATAGGCCGCCAGCGTCTGCGCGGCCAGTCCGCGCTCGGCCCACAGCGCATCCAGGAAGGGATCGATCAGATCAACCATCTTCATCGCTGGCCTCCGAACGCGAAACGGGGCGACCTGGCAGTCGCCCCGTTTCGCATCATCCATCGGTCAAGATCGCGCCATCAGCCTTTGCCGGTCAGTCGGGCCAGGCTGCTTTGCGCGGCTGACTCCAGATCCGTGATCTTGGCTCGGGCCGTCTCGCGAAAATCCTCGACCGCCTTGCGCCGGTGCGCAACCTCGGAGCTGGCCATATCCATCACCGCCGCGCGCAATTCCTCGACAGCGTTCAGCAAGCGACCCATGGGTTCGGTTGCTGCCGTCGATGCGGTTTTCTTCTTGGCGCGCTTTTTCTTGCCGGCTTTCTTCTTGGATGCGGTTTTCTTGCCGGCCTTCTTCTTGCCAGCCTTCTTCTTGCCGGCCTTTTTCTTGCTTGCCTTCTTTTTGCCGGTCTTCTTTTTGGAAGCCTTCTTCTTGGATGCCTTTTTCTTGGACGCCTTCTTCTTTGATGCCTTCTTCTTGCCGGCCTTTTTCTTGGCGGCTTTTTTCTTTGTGGCCTTCTTCTTGGCGGCTTTTTTCTTCGTCGCCTTCTTGGCCGGAGCGGCGTCTGCCGGCGCCTCGTCGGCAGGCATCTCCGACGATGTCACCGAACCTTCATCGGCGGCGGCCTGTTCAACTCGAGTCTCTTCCTGACTGTGCATGTATACAATCTCCCTGGCGCGTTGTCGTGTGGGTTAGGCATTGAACTTTTGTGAAGGTTAAAGTAGGTTCTTGTCAAAAGCAAATCAAAGCCCGGAAAAATCACCTTCAATGGGCTTGCTTTCGCTAGACTTCCCCTCCCCTTAAGTCGATTAAACCCGCTATGGGATATTGCGCGCTGCCGCGGCGTGTCGCCGCCATCGTCTATGACAGTCTGCTGATCGTGGCCTTGTGGATGGCGGCTACGGCTGCCGTCGTCTTGCTGCGACAGTCTGAGATCGAGCCATCGAGTCTGGCGTTTCAACTTTATCTTTTGGCTGTGGCCTGGCTTTATCTGGCCATTTGCTGGCGTTCGGGTCAAACCCTGGGAATGAAGGCCTGGCGTATCCGCCTGGTTGGCAACACGCAACCGATTGCATGGTCAACCACCGTCATCCGCTTCGTGGTCGCCATGGTGTCGCTGGCTGCATTCGCCATCGGGTTTTTGTGGAGCCTGTTTCATGACCAGCGCGCAACTTGGCACGACCTGGCTTCCGACACCCGCCTGATCGTGACGCCGCGTTCGAAGTCAAAGCCGGCGCAAGTAGACGACGCCAAGCAGCATGATCACAAGCGGCGGCAGCAGCAGTGACAACCACAGCGGCAACGGCCAGACCATGGCCAGACTCTGGGTCAAGCGGCTGAGCACGAAAAACATCAACCCCAGCATCACGCCGATAAAAAGACCCGGGCTCCGGCCACCGGCGCGCCCGCCCCGGAACACGAACGGCAGGGCCACAAGCACCATGGCCAGCACGTTGAGCGGAAAGAACATGCGCTGCCAGAACGCCTGTTCGTAGGCCGAAGCATCGAGACCGTTGGCGACCAGGTAGCGCCGCATCTGCTGTAAGTCTGAAAGCGCCAGCAGACGCGGCCGACTGACCGCAGCGATAAACAATTCCGGACTCAGCCGGGACGGCAGACGCAGGGCATCCATCGTTCCCATACCGGAGTCCTTGCCAAGATCGCGAAAGCTGACTTGTTCGAGCAGCCAGGCCTGGTCTTGATGAAGGGCGCGCGCGGCACGAAGAATACGAACCGGCTGCATGCTCTCGTCGAGACGATAGATCAAGGCATCGGCAAAGCTCAGATCGTCCTCGTCGCGCCAGACCGACTCGTTCAGGCGAATCATGAATGGCCCGTCGCGCAGCCACAAGCGCCCTTCATCACCCACGTGCAGCTGCCCGCTTTTGGCCTGCTGGCGCTCGGCGCGGGCGCGCGTCTCCAGATCCGGGATCACCCATTCGGCCATCGCCGCCATGATCAGCACGCACAAGGCCACCACGCCGAGTACGCGCAAAGCCAGATGACCTCGATCGAATCCGGCCGCGCGCATGGCGACCAGCTCATTGGCCGAGGCCAGCCCACCCAGACCGATCAGCGTGCCGATCAGCGCGGCGAAGGGAAAGACATCATACAGGCGGCGCGGTGTGGTCTGGAGCAGATACCACAGCATCTGCACCGCGCCGTAGTCGCCGCCCAGGGCGCGCGCTTCGCGGATGAAATCGATGAGCAGATGAATACCGAACAGCAGCAGCCAGGTCACGACGATGCCGCCGAGCACCGCGCGCGCCACGTAGCCACTGAGCCGCCGCGCCATCACCATCTTCGCTGATGGCGCAGCCACAGTATCGCCGCGGCCAGCAGCAAGACGCCGTGGATCGGCCATAAGCCCGGACCGGCGATGGCGTCTTGGCGCTCCATCATCACCAGGCCGGCCTGGATCGCGTTGCTGTAGATCAGGTACAGCGCCAGGGCCACAACGACGCTGCCCCAGCGTCCCTGGCGAGGGGCGCGGTACGACAGCGGAACGGCCAGCGCGCCCAGCAAAAGAGCGGCCAGCGGCGCCGCCAGCCGCCACTGCCACTCGCGGCGTTCGGCCGGTGTTTGGGGCTTCAGCAGCTGGGGTAAACGAGCCGCCATTTCGCCGTCTTCGCCGCCGCCGACTTCGGGCGGCGGCAGACGGATATCGTTGCGGGCAAAGCGCATCTCGCGCAGCGGCCCTTCGGCCGGGTCGGCGGCATGCCTGACCTGGTGACCGTCGATCAGGGACAGGTAGCGGCTGCCGTCTTCGGCATCCAGCCACATGCGCCCGGACACGGCGCTCAATACCTCGGGCTGCGCCTCGGCGTCGTGCTGGATGAGAACGTTCTCCAGGCGCGCGTCAGCGAGGTCAATACCGCCCACGTAGACCGTCAGGCGTCCGCGATCCAGGCGCTCGAAACGCCCGGGGTGGAGTCCGCCGATCACGGCCTGGCGGGCTGCTTCGCTCATCAAGCTTCCAGTGCGCTCGACCGCGTAAGGCGCCAGCCAGCCCGAGACCAGCAGCAGCGCAATCGCCCAACCAACCACCAGCACGCCCAGCGGCACGAAGCACTGACCGAAGCCGACCCCGCCGGCCCGAATTACCGTCATTTCGCTATCCTCGTGGGCCCGCCCCAGCGCCAGCAGCAGCCCGGTCATCAGCGCCAGCGGACCGATCATCATGATCGCTTCAGGCAGACGCAGGATCAGCAGCAAGAGCACGCTGCGACCCGGCAGCTGACCCTGTGCAGCCTCGGCCAGCAGCTCGGCCAGAAACAGCGCCGAAATCACGGCAAGCAGCACGAACAGGGTCGTGGTGCTGGCGATGAACGCTTGGCGCAACAGGTAGCGGTGGAGGATCAACATCGTCAAGGTTGAGGTGGTTACAATGGCCGATCGGCTTCTTGAAGAGACTCCATTCATGCAGTTTACAACCACCCAGGATTCCCCCGTCAGCGTCGCCGGCGACTGCCTCATCATCGGTCTGGGCGAAGACCGCCAGTTCGGCCCCGGCATGGCGGCCGTGGACCAGGCCAGCGACGGCTTGCTTACTCGTTTGCTCGAGAGCGGGGATCTGCCGACCAAGTCGGGCAAGACCGTGCTTTTGCATGCCGTGCCCGGGATCGCTGCAGCACGGGTCCTGGTGGCCGGACTGGGCAAGGTTGAAAAACGCGATGGCGTGACGTTCTACAACGCCGTTCGAGCCGCGGGCAAGGCGCTGCGCCAGTCGCGCGCAACCACCGCCCACTGCCTGCTGACCGAAGCCGAAGTGGCCGGCTGCGACGACGACACCCGAATCCGGCTGGCGACGCTGGGGCTGGCGCACGGCAATTATGTCTACACCGCCACCAAGAAACCCGCCGCCGATGCCGCGCCGCCGACCGAACAGGTGAGCTTTGCCGACGGCGACGGCGTCCAGGCCCAGCTGGCCATTGCCCACAGCATTTACCAAGGCATCGAGCGCTGCCGCGACCTGGGCGACCTGCCGCCCAACCTGTGCAACCCTCAGTACCTGGCCGATACCGCGCGCGCAATGGCCGAGCACCACGACGGGCTCGACGTCGAGATCCTCGATGAACAACAGATGGCCGAGCTGAAGATGCACAGCCTGCTCGCCGTCGGTCAGGGCAGCGCCAACCCGTCCTACCTGATTCACCTGAGCTGGCGCGGCGGCAACGCCGACGATGCCCCGCTGGCGCTGGTCGGCAAGGGCATCACTTTCGATACCGGCGGCATCTCGCTCAAGCCGCGCGATCTCATGGAACAGATGAAGTTCGACATGTGCGGTGCCGCCACGGCGCTCGGCGTCATGGAGGCCATGGCCCGCCTGAAGCTGCCGCTGAACGTTGACTGCGTGGTCGCCGCAGTCGAGAACATGCCCGACGGCAAGGCCTATCGTCCGGGCGATGTCATCACCACCATGTCCGGCAAAACCGTGGAAGTGCACAACACCGACGCCGAAGGCCGCATGATCCTGGCCGATGCCCTGACCTGGACCGGAGAATTCGTCAAGCCGGCGGCGATGATCGACATCGCCACCCTGACCGGCGCCTGCGTGGTCGCCCTCGGTCACCACGCCAGCGGCATCATGACCCACGACGATGCGCTGGCCGATGAGCTGCTGAGCGCCGGCACCCGGGCCGCCGATCGCGGCTGGCGGCTGCCGCTGTGGGACGACTACCAGGAACAGATCGACACCCCGTTTGCCGACATGAAAAACATCGGCGGCATGCCGGCCGGCAGCGTTACCGCCGGCTGCTTCCTGTCGCGCTTTACCGAAGGCCAGACGTGGGCGCACCTGGATATTGCCGGATCGGCCTGGCAATGGGGTAAACCAGAAAGCGCGACCGGCCGACCGGTTGGCATGCTGGTGCAGTGGCTGGTCGATCGGGCCGGGGGCTGGCGCGTCGTTGAGGGTTGATTTCTACGAGATGGGCGGGCGATTTACCGACCCGCTGTTCGTCGCCGGCGTGCTGGTGGGGCGGGCCTGGCCGCAGGCGCGCACGGTGGCCCTGGTAGCTAGGCGATCCGAGCTTGAAACGCTGGATGAACTTCTGTGGAAGACGCCGGAGGGGCGCTTTTTGCCGCACGGCATCGAGCAGCCGGAGGCCCCCATCCGGCTGCTCGAAGAGGCACCCGACAGCGCCGAAGTCCTGATCAACCTCGATCCCAAGGCGCCGCTGCCCGCCGGCCGCTTCGGGCGCGTTCTGGAAATCATCCCGCCGGATGAAGCGCTCAAGCAGCCGTTACGCGAGCGCTGGAAAGCCTGGAAAGCCCGAGGCGCCGACGTTCACCACCATATACTCAAGTAGGTTTCCGGGTTAAAGCAAATCGAGTTCAATGGACAAGACCTACAACCCCCACGAACTGGAACAGCGCTGGTATTCGCGCTGGGAAGAAAGCGGCTGTTTCATGCCCTCCGGCCAGGGTGAACCTTACTGCATCCTGCTGCCGCCGCCGAACGTCACCGGCACCCTGCACATGGGTCATGCCTTTCAGCACACGCTGATGGACGCGCTGATCCGCTATCAGCGCATGCGCGGACGCGACACGCTGTGGCAGGTCGGGGTCGATCACGCCGGCATCGCCACCGAGATGGTCGTCACCCGCCAGATCGAGGCCGAAGGCGGCCGGCGCGACGACTACTCGCGCTCCGAATTCATCGACCGGGTGTGGCAGTGGAAGCACGAATCCGGTTCGACCATTACCCGGCAGATGCGCCGGCTGGGCGCCTCGGCCGACTGGTCGCGCGAGCGCTTCACCATGGACCCCGATCTCAGCGAAGCGGTTATCGAAACCTTCGTGCGCCTGCACCAGGAAGGGCTGATTTATCGCGGCCCGCGCCTGGTCAACTGGGACCCGGTCCTGCAGACCGCCATTTCCGATCTCGAAGTCGTCAACAGCGACGAGCAGGGCAAGCTGTGGTCGATCCGCTATCCGCGATCGGACGGCCGCGGTGACGTGGTTGTGGCAACCACGCGACCCGAAACCCTGCTGGGCGATGTCTGCGTCGCCGTCCACCCCGACGATGCCCGCTATCGTGACCTGGTCGGCCAGAGCCTGGAGCTGCCGCTGACCGGCCGCCAGATTCCCGTCATCGCCGATGACTACGTTGACCCCGAGTTCGGCACCGGCTGCGTCAAAATCACGCCGGCCCACGACTTCAACGACTGGGAAGTCGGCGCGCGCCACGGCTTTGCACCGATCAACATCTTCACCCCGACCGCGGCCATCAACGACCAGGCCCCGGCCCGCTACCGCGGCCTGGACCGCTTCGAGGCGCGAGAGCGCATCGTTGCCGATCTCAAGACCGAAGGCCTGTTGATCGAGGAAAAGCCCCACGCCATGGTCGTGCCTCGCGGCGACCGTTCCGGTCAGATCGTCGAGCCTTACCTGACCGACCAGTGGTTTGTGAAAATGGACCGACTCGGGCAGCTGGGGCTGGAACTGGTCGAGTCCGGGCAGGTCGAGTTCGTGCCCGGCAACTGGATCAACACCTACCGCCACTGGATGGAGAACCTGCAGGACTGGTGCATCAGCCGCCAGCTCTGGTGGGGGCATCGCATCCCGGCCTGGTACGACGACCACAACAACATCTACGTCGGTCGCAGCGAACAAGAAGTTCGCGCGCGCCACCGGCTGGGCAGCGACATCGTGCTGCAACAAGATGGCGACGTGCTCGAGACCTGGTTCTCGTCGGCCCTTTGGGCGCACTCGACGCTGGGCTGGCCCGACCCGGAGCGAATGGCGGCAGCGGGCTTTGAGCGCTATCTGCCCACCAGCGTCCTGATCACCGGCTTCGACATCATCTTTTTCTGGGTCGCCCGGATGATCATGATGACCGGCCATTTCACCGGCAAGGTGCCGTTCGAGCAGGTCTACATCACCGGCCTGATCCGCGACAGCCACGGTCA
>JBMCIV010000041.1:0-8266 GCA_048616735.1 Wenzhouxiangella sp.
GTCAAGCCGGGCAACTTCATCCGACGCGGTGATCTGATCGGCTATTCGGGCAACACCGGCGTTTCTACCGGGCCGCACCTGCACTACGAGGTCCGCCATCTCAACCGGCGACTGGATCCGGACACTTTCCTGCGCTGGTCCATCTCCGACTACGACATTCTGTTTGCCAACGAGGATCGGATCGAATGGGAATCATTGGTCGAAATCATTCGAAGCAAGGCAAGAACAGTGGAACGACCGTCATCGCTGCCGGTACAGAACTGGTCGGCAACCTTGCCCTAGAAGACAATCTGCACATCGACGGGCGCCTCAACGGCGACGTCGACTCCAAAGCCGAAGTCATCATCGGCAAGCCAGGCCGCATGGAGGGCAAGATCAACGCCCGCCGCGTGCTGGTCAGCGGCGGCTTTGACGGCAGTATCGAGGCCGAGCGTCTCGAGATCGTCGCCTCGGGCAAGGTCAGCGGCGCAGTAACCGTGGGCCAGCTGGTGGTGGAGTCCGGGGCGCACTTCAACGGCACCAGCCGGATTCGAGGCGAGGAAGCGCCGCGCCAGCTGACTCATTCCCAGGCCAGTCAAGACAGTCCGTCGGACGCGGTCGCCGCGGCTGAAGAACAGGCCAGCAGCGAGGGCCAAAAGGAAGACAAAACCGAGGCGGTCGCGGAAAAACCCTGACCGCCGTCCCGCTTTCAGGCAGGCTCAGACCGCTTGCGCCGAATGTAAATCGTGCGCTCAACGCGCGCGACCACGGTGCCCTCACCGTCACAGATCTCAACCGGATGGCGGACCAGCACCGAACGCTGACGCACGGCCTGGTCGCGGGCGTGCTGGAAATCGGCTTCGTCGAGGGCGAATTCGGCAACGACGGTACCGCGGCCCGGACGGATGAAGTCGATCGCCGCCGACTTGTCCCAAACCACGTAGTCCGGACCCAGGTTTTTCAGATACATCAGCATGTAGAAGGGATCGGTCATCGCAAACAGCGAGCCACCGAAATGCACGTTGACGTAGTTGCGGTTGAGCAGACCCAGGCGCAGTTCCACGCGCGCTCGACGATAGTCGTCGCTGATGTGGCGCACGCGAATGCCGGCCGCCAGGTACGGCGGCCAAAGATTCATCAGCAAGCGCAGATGACGGGCTTTCAAACCGCTTTATCCTCCGGCCACCGGCGCTGCCGATCGCCAGGGGCAGGAACGCCTGGGCTCAGGCGCTTTTGCGGCTGAGCTTTTCCTTGATGCGCGCGGCCTTGCCTTCCAGATTGCGCAGGTAGAACAGCTTGGCTCGACGAACCCGCCCGCGACGCTTGACCTTGATCGACTCGATCAGCGGGCTGTAGGTCTGAAACACGCGCTCCACGCCGGTGCCGTGGGAAATCTTGCGCACGGTAAACGCCGAGTTCAGGCCGCGATTGCGTCGGGCAATGACCACGCCTTCGAACGCCTGCAGGCGCTGGCGCTCGCCCTCGCGCACCCAGATGTTGACCACGATCGTATCCCCAGGAGAGAAATCCGGGATCTCGCGCTGGGTCTGTTCCTGGTTGATTTCGTCGATGATGGTGCTCATGTCGTTATCCTGATCGCTGTTGGGCCCGACAAGCCGGGCAGGCAAGCCCATTATTTTAACCCGCTTTCGCCGGATTTTGCATCCTTTTCCGAGATGAATTCGTCGACCGCGGCCAGTTCAGGCGCCGTGGCCGGCCTGCGAGCCAGCAGATCCGGCCGCCGATGCCGGGTGCGCTGAAGCGCCTGCGCCCGGCGCCAGCGCTCGATCCGGGCGTGGTCGCCGCTCAGCAAGACATCCGGCACCGCCTGCGAGCGCCAGCTTGCCGGGCGGGTAAAGTGCGGGCAGTCGAGGCGCGCGTCGACAAATGAATCCTGAATCGAGGACTGATCGTGGCCCAGCACCCCCGGCTGCTGGCGGATCACGGCGTCCATCACCACCGCGGCCGCCGGTTCGCCGCCGGAAAGAACGTAGTCGCCGATCGACCATTCTTCGTCGACCAGGCGCTCGAGCACGCGCTCATCAATGCCCTCGTAGCGACCGCACAACAGGATCAGCCGCTCGCGCCCGGCCAGCTCGCCGACCCCGTCGTGGTCGAGCACCCGGCCCTGGGGCCCAAGAAAAACAACCGGCGCCGGCACGTCGACGGCCAGGACGGCCTCGACACAGCGCGCCAGCGGCTCCGGCCGCATGACCATGCCCGGTCCACCACCATAAGGTCGATCATCAACGCTGCGGTGGACGTCTTCGGTAAAGTCGCGCGGGTTCCAGCAGACCAGCTCGATGGTTCCGCGGGCCAAGGCTCGGCCGGTTACGCCGAGCTGCTTGAGGCCCTCGACCCATTCCGGGAACAGGGTGATGACGTCGATTCGCCGCAGGCTCGCCATATACTAGCCCTCCCATTCCTCCGGCCAGTCGACCCGAATGCGCTGGGCCTTGGGGTCGACCTCGTGCACGAATCGACCGATCACGAACGGGATCAGGACCTGGCGCTGGTCCTCGGTGGCGATCTTCATCACGTCGTGCACCCCGGTGGGCAGAAAGCCGGTCACGGTGCCCCAGCGGAAGCCCTGGAGATTAACCACCTCGAGGCCGACCAGGTCGTGCCAGTAATACTGCCCCGCCGGCGGTTCCGGCAGCTGATCCCGGGCGACCAGGATCGGCGCGTCAACCAGGGCAGCCAGCGCTTCCGGGGAATCGAACTCGGCCAGGCGCGCCAGCAATCGCTTGCCGGAGCGGCGCCAGTCGCTCAAGGAAACGGCTTGTTGAGAAGCCCCCAGGTACCAGGGCTGATAGTCGAACAGTGCTTCCGGGGGATCGGTCCAGGAATAGACCCGGGCCCAGCCCTGAACGCCCCAGGGGCCGAGAATGCGGCCGACGACGACCGTATCCCCGGCTGGCCCGGCGTTCATCAGGCCGCTGCGGTCTGCTGCGCCTTTCGAGCTTCGGTGACCAGGTGGCTGACGCGCTCACTCATCTGCGCGCCTTCGCCAACCCAGTGATCGATCCGGCTGGTGTCCAGCCGCAGGCGCTCTTCCTGTCCGCGCGCGACCGGGTTGAAGAAGCCGAGCCGCTCGATATTGCGACCGTCCCGGCCACTGCGGCTGTCGGTGACCACGATGTGGTAGTACGGCTGCTTCTTGGCACCACCACGGCTTAAACGAATCTTGACCATCATAAACTCCTGCGAGAAACCGGTTTACTTAACCGGCAAACTCCCCATTTTAGCGCGCAAGGGCGGTAAAAGAAAGCCCAATGACGACTCAGAAAGGCATTCCGCCACCCGGCATACCGCCACCGCCGGGCAAGCGCTTCAGCATTTTCGACATAGCGCCTTTGTTGCCCACTTTTTTCATCATTTTCTGCATCTGCTTGTGTTGCTTTAGCAGGCGGTTGACGTCCTGGATCTGCAGGCCCGAACCGACGGCAATGCGGCGCTTGCGCGAGCCCTTGATCAGGTCCGGATAGCGGCGCTCTTTCGGGGTCATGGAATTGATGATGGCGATCATGCGCCGGGTCTGGCGATCGTCCATCTGGGCCCGTGCCGCTTCCGGGAGACGGTTCATCCCCGGCAGTTTGTCGAGCAAAGAGCCGACACCGCCGAGATTTTCCATCTGCAGCAGCTGATCCTTGAGGTCGTCCATGCCGAAGCGGCGCGAGGCCTTGCCGACCTTGCCGGCCAGGGCGCGCGCCTTTTTCTGATCGACCTTGCGTTCGACCTCCTCGACCAAGCTGAGCACGTCGCCCATGCCCAGGATACGCGAGGCCAGGCGGTCGGGGTGGAAGGGCTCGAGGCCATCGAGCTTCTCGCCGGTGCCCAGGAACTTGATCGGCGCGCCGGTGATCTGGCGTACCGACAGCGCCGCCCCGCCGCGCGCGTCGCCGTCGGTCTTGGTCAGGATCACGCCGGTCAGCGGCAGCGCCTGGTGGAAGGCCAGCGCCGTGTTGGCGGCGTCCTGCCCGGTCATGCTGTCGACCACGAAAAGGACCTCGGCCGGATCCACCGCGGAATGGATCTGACGAATCTCGTTCATCATCGCCTCGTCGACCGCCAGCCGGCCGGCGGTATCGACGATCAGGACGTCGGCGAAGCGGCGCCGCGCCTCGGCCACCGCGTCGGCGGCGATGGCGACGGCGTCGGAGGTCTCGGAAGAACGGAAGAAATCAGCCTCGACCTGGCCGGCGAGGGTTTCAAGTTGATCGATGGCGGCCGGCCGGTAGACGTCGCAGCTGGCCAGCAACACGCGCTTGGCGTGCCGTTCCTTGAGCTGGCGCGCCAGCTTGCCGGCCGTGGTGGTCTTGCCCGCCCCCTGCAGGCCAGCCAGCAAAATAACCACCGGTGCCTGCCGGTCGAGGTTCAGCCCGACCTGCTCTTCGCCGAGCACGCGCTTGAGTTCGTCGTGAACGACCTTGACCAGGGCCTGGCCGGGCTTGAGGCTGGCGGTGACCTCGCGCCCGACCGCTCGCTCGCTGACCTGGGCGATGAAGTCCTTGACCACCGGCAGCGCAACGTCGGCTTCGAGCAGGGCCACCCGAACCTCGCGCAGCGCCTCGCGGATATTGTCTTCGGTCAATCGACCGCGCCCGCGCAGGCGCTCGAGCGACCCGGTCAGGCGTTTGCTCAGCTGGTCAAACATGGCGACAGCTTACTCTTGGGAAACAACACAGCGAATCATTATACTGGTCGCTTGATCCGCATTCGAAAACGAGGTGACCCGATTTGTCCGCCAGCCCGCTGATCGCCCTTTTTGCCGGCCTGATGTACCTGGCCGCAGGTATCGGCCTGGCTCGGGGCCACTACCCCGGCAGCACGCGCTGGCGCCAACTTGCCGTCGTGCTGGCGATTGCGGCCATCGTCGGCCACGCCGCGTTTGCCTGGCTGCGCCTGTCCGCGCCGATGGGCTGGGACGTGAACTTCATCAACATCCTGTCGCTGGCCGCCATGATGATTGCGCTGGTGCTGTTGCTGACCGGCGTCGGAACTCGGTCCATCGAAGCCGGCATCCTGGTCTTTCCGGGTGCCGCCGTGGTGCTGTGGCTGCAGTGGCTGGCTGAGCCCGGGGCCGTGTACCTGGGCCATCTGCCGGCGATGCTGAAGCTGCATATCCTGACCGCGCTGATGGCGTTCAGCCTGCTCACCATCGCCGCTCTCAACGCCATTTTGCTGTGGATCCAGGACTATCTGCTGCGTCATCCGCGACCCATGCGCCAGCTGGAGATGCTGCCGCCGCTGGTGGTGCTTGAGCAGCTGATGTTCCGCCTGATTCTGGCCGGCTGGGTGCTGCTGACCGTGGCCCTGGGCGCGGGCCTGACCTTCGTCGACGATCTACTGGCCCAGCACCTGCTGCACAAGACAGTGCTTTCGGTGATCTCGTGGATTCTGTTCGGTCTGTTGCTGGGCGCGCGCTGGAGGCAGGGATGGCGCGGCCGCCGAGCGGTCAACTGGACCCTGGTGGCCATGGCAACGCTGGTGCTGGCCTACTTTGGCAGCAAGTTCATCCTCGAGCAGCTGCTTGATCGCTCATGGAGCCGAACCGCCCTGGCCGTCACCGGCCTGGGCTGAGCCGCGCTCGATCATTCCGCCGAGCTGGTCCATCAGCTGCGGCCAGTCGACCAGACGCCGATGGCCGACGATGTCCAGCCGCGGCAGGCCGCGCCCCTCGACGATCAAAAAGCCGCCGGACTCGTGCGCTGCGACGCCGTCCATGCTGCAGATGTTATTGGCCAAGCGGCACGCCAGGCCCGCACGCTGGTAGGGAAAATCCTCGAAAAACCGCAGAATCGTTCCGGAGACCACCGCGCTGCCGCCGCCACCAAGGCTGGACAGGTTGTCGACCGCGCGCTGGCTGATGCGGCGCCGCGGCGCATCTTCGTGGGTATACACGCGCGCATCCATCGCCACCGGCCGCCAGTTCAGCAAGCGCAGGTCATGCGCCCACCCCGAGGCCTGGCCCTGCATGCGGCCGAAGCCGAAAGCGCCGGTGACCTCGAGCAGATCCAGGCGGTCCAGTTCTAGCTGGGCCGAAAGCGCCGGCGCGCTGCCGAACAAGCGTTCGATGACCAAGTCTTCCAGCCCGATGCGGCCGGAAAAAGCATCAATCTCGATGCCGCCGGTAAACGCCAGGCGCCCATCGCTGTAGGTCACGCCCGGGAATCGACCGGCGAGCTGACCGCCGAGCTCGGGCAAGCCCAGGGCGCGGGTCAGGCGGGCCAGGTCCAGCGGCTCGATCCGGGCATCGAGCACCAGCTCCGAGTCCAGTTCAGGGGCTTGCAGGACGGCCAGTCCGTCGATCACCAGGGCGCCGTCGAACACCGGAACGCGGACCGGATCGAGCAGGCGCAAACCCGCTTCGTCGCGGTGCAGCCTGGCCTGGCCCTCGCCCAGTTTCAGCCCCAGCAGGGTCAGCGCGTCCCAGCCGAATTCGATGCGCATTTGCCTGTCGCTGCCGCTCAGCTCGCCGCCCAGTGTGCTGACCCCGGCGCGCTCCTGCGGATCGCGCAGACTCACCTCTTCAACCCGCAAGTCAAGCCGGGAAAAGCCTTCATCGTCGCCCGCTGCAGCGCCGTGGACTCGTCCCTCGGCGACCACGTCGGGAAATCCAAGCGCCGCCGCCGGCCCGTCCAGCCAGCGCGGCCACAGCGCGGCCAGGTCCGCCTCCAGCGTCTCGACCACCCAGCGCTGCAGCGTCCAGCCTCCATCGCCGGCAACCAGCTCGGCGCTGCCGGCCAGCGTCAAACCGGCCGGGTCGTTCAGGCGCAGCCGACGCAAGTGCAACGCTCCCGGCGCCGTTGCCGCCAGCGTGGCGGCGAGCGTCAAAGGTCGATCGGGCGCCGGCAGGTAGACCGAACCCAGCAGCAGTTCACCGGCGCTCTGGCGCAGCGTCAGGCGATACTCGTCGGCCTCGGCAGCCAGATCCAGCGCCAGCGCAAGCCCGTCACCGGCAACGCGGCCGTCGGGGGTGTCGAAGAACACGCCCTCCATGTCAAGCTCCGCCTTAAGCCCGTCCGCGCCGGCCTCGATCGCGCCCGAGGCGCTGCCGCCCAGCGAGCTCAGCGCCAGCAAGGCGTCAAACAGCGGCGCGACCGTGGCCAGGTCGAGCCGCTCCAGGGCCACAACCCAGCCGCGCTCGGACGACCCCTCGAGGGTGACCTCAAGCTGCGGATGGGCAAGCTCGACGCGATGCCCGCCGTCCGGCCCGGGCGTGATCACCAGGTCGATCTTTCCGTCCAGGCGCAGCCACTGCTCGGGGGCCACCAGCCGGCCGTCGCGACAGCCAACGCCGTCCGGCGCCCAGACCAGTTGAGCGCAGCTCAGGCTGAGATTGGCCGCGGGCAGTGCCGCGCCCAGGCGCAAGCCCTGCAGCTCGACCTGCAGTTGCGGCGGATCTTGATCACCGATTCGACGGACAAGCTCCAGGCCCTGCCACGACAGCGCCCCCAGCTGACCCGGGCCGGCCTGGAGATCGAGCACGGACTGAGCCGCAACCGAGGAAGCAAGCAATCCCAGGCCGCACAGCAGCCACTTGCATCGAGCGCAGATGCGGATATATTGGCGCCATGGGTTCATCTGCAAATCGAGTGCTTGAACGACTGAGCGTGTTGGTCGTCGACGATCACGACATCAACCGCGAATTTCTGCACGCCGCGCTGTCCGGCACGGTCGGCGAAGTCGCGACCGCCAAGGATGGCCGGGCGGCCGTGGCGCTGTGCCAAAGCCGACGCTTCGATGTGGTCCTGATGGATTTGCATATGCCGCACATGGACGGTCTGGCTGCCTCGCAAAGCATACGCGAGTCGGACGGTCCGTCGCGCAATGCGCGCATATTGATCCTCACCGCAGACGCCCGCCCCGAGGATCGCGAGCACCTGCTCGCCCACGGGGTGGATGGCTATCTCAGCAAACCGACCGGGATTGCCCAGCTGATCCGCGCCGTCCTCGAGCAGGTAACGCCAGGCCTCGAGGCCAGGACGTTGCCCCGGGCGGGCTCGGAAGAAACGCGGCTGATCGCACCGGAACAGGCCCTGGACAGCGCCAACGGCGACCCGGCGATGGTGGCGCGCATGAGTCGCCTGTTCGCCCGGGAGCTCGGCGAGAAGCTCCCCCAGCTGGATCGATTGATCGGTCGCGGTCAGTTCACCCAGGCCGCCGAACTCCTCCACCAGTGGCGCGGCGCCTGCGGCTTTGCCGGGGCGGCGAGACTGCACCAGGCCTGCGGGGTGCTGCGCCGACGCCTGCAGGAACCGGCCGGCTTGTCTGTGGGTGCAGC
>JBMCIV010000042.1:0-8239 GCA_048616735.1 Wenzhouxiangella sp.
CCTGGGCAGCAACAGTTTCCACATGCTCGTGGCGCGCGCCGAGCACGACGAGCTGCGCGTGATCGACCGGATCAAGGAAATGGTTCGCCTGGGCGGTGGCCTGGACGAACACGGCAATCTCGACCGGACCACCCGCGAGACCGCCCTGCGCTGCCTCGCCCGTTTTGGTCAGCGCCTGACCGGCATCCCCGCAGCCAACGTGCGCGCGGTCGGCACCCAGACCTTCCGGCGCCTGCGCCAGCCGGCTGCCTTTCTGGTTGTGGCCGAGACGGCGCTGGGCTGCCCGATCGACATCGTCAGCGGGCGCGAGGAGGCACGTCTGGTCTACACCGGCGTCAGCCAGGGCATGCCGGCTGCCGCCGCCCGTCGACTCGTCATCGACATCGGCGGCGGGTCGACCGAGCTGGTCGCCGGCGAGGCGGTCGATCCGGAGCTGGCCGAAAGCCTCGCTTTCGGCTGCGTCGCCACGACCCGCGAGGCGTTTCCCGACGGCCGCATCACGCCGGAGCGCTGGCGCCGCGCCAAGCGCCGCATTCTCGGGGCCTTGCGCCCCTACAGCGCGCGCTTTCTCGCCTACGGCTGGGACCAGGCCGTGGGCTCTTCGGGGACCATGCGGGCGGTGGACGCCATGATTCGCCAGCTCCATCCGGATCGCCCCGCCGGCTTTAGCCGCGAGGACCTGATCGAACTGCGCTCGCACGTGTTTGCCGCCGGTCACGTTGAAAAGCTGTCGCTGGCCGGCCTGTCGGAGCGCCGCCGACCGGTCATCGCCGGCGGCCTGGTCATTCTTGATGCGCTGATGAAGGGGCTGGCGATCGAGCGTCTGCAGGCCTCGCAGTTCGCGCTGCGCGAAGGCCTGCTCTACGACCTCATGGGACGCCTCGGCCACCAGGATCCGCGCGACAAGACCATCAACGCCATGGCGATCCGCTACGAGTGCGACCTGGACCAGGCAGACCGCGTCTGCGACTGGGTCCGCGCGGCATTCGAGCAGATTGGCGCGGACTGGAAACTGACCGCGGCGCATCGTGATCTGCTGCTGTGGGCTGCACGCCTGCACGAGATCGGGCTGACCATCGCCCACGACCACTACCCGGCCCACAGCGCCTATATCGTCGAACACGCCGACATGCCCGGTTTCGGGCGCCAGGAGCAGGCGCTGATGGCCGCACTGGTCGGCCTGCAGCGCGACCGGCCAGACCTCGAGCGCATTCACCGCCTGCCACCGCGGCTGCACCACAGCAGCACCCGCATGCTCGTCTTGCTGCGTCTGGCCGTGCTCATGTCGCGCGCGCGCTCCGACGCGGACTTCTGCGATTTCGCCATCAGGGCCGGCAAGAAAAATCGCCTCCACCTGTCGCTGCCGCCGGACTGGCTAGAATCGCACCCGCTGACCGCCCAAGACCTGGCCGAAGAGGCCGAATATCTGCAAACGCTTGATTGCTCGCTGCGACTGCACGTGCTCGACAGCACGCTGCAGCCATGAGCGACTGGCGGCCGAGCGCGAGACCGGCAGCGCTGCGCATGCGCGCCGCTACGCTCAAGCGGATTCGCGATTTCATGGCCGAGCGCCAGACCATGGAGGTCGCCACGCCGGTGATCACTAGCGCCGGCGTGACCGAGCCGCAGATCGAAAGCCTTGCCCTGGATCGAGCCCAAGGCTATCTGCGAACCTCGCCCGAGTACTTCCACAAGCGCATGCTGGCCGCCGGGTGCGGCGATCTTTACGAAATCGGCCCGGTCTTCCGCAGCGCAGAAAGCGGCCGTGTGCACCGTCAGGAATTCACCTTGCTGGAGTGGTATCGCGTCGGCCGCGGCTGGCAGCACATGGCCACCGAAACGCTGGAACTGATCATCGCCTGCAGCCCGCCGCAGCACCCCGGCTGGCAAACCCGAACGGTGGCCTGGCACGAGCTGTTCCGGGAGCGCCTCGGCTTCGATCCAAGCCTCGATGCCGCCGCCGCGGTGCGGCTGACCCGCGACAGTCTGCCGGCCGACTGCGATACCGACATGCGGCTGGATTACCTCTTCTCCACCGCCATCCAGGATCGATTCCCCCGCTACCAGCTGACGGTGGTCCACGGCTACCCCGCCAGCCAGGCGGCGCTGGCCTGTCTCGATCCGCTCGATCCGCGCCTGGCCTGCCGCTTCGAAGTCTTCGCCGGGTCGCTGGAGTTGGCCAACGGCTATCAGGAGCTGACCGATCCGGTCGAGCAGCGGCGTCGTTTCGAGCGCGACAATGCGCGCCGCGCCGTGCTGGGACGGCCGGGCATGCCAATCGATGAAGACCTGCTGGCGGCCATGGCTCACGGCCTGCCGGCGTGTTCCGGCGTTGCCATGGGCATCGAACGCCTGCTCATGGCGTTCAGCGAGGCCAGCGAGATCAGCGCGGTGATGGCGTTCGGCTGACCGGCAAACGCGCGTTCAGGCGCGCCCAGGCCAGGCGCATGCGCTGGCGCCAGCGCATGTTGTTCGGGGTGAACTTAAACGCTGTGCTTGAGACCGCAACGGTGTGGTGCTGATCGGGCCCGGTCTGGAGCACCAGCGCCGCGGGCGTCTGTTCAATCAGGTAGCCGCGCAGGCGTGAACCGTCGTCAAGCTGAAGTTCGAGGACGCTCCATGGCCGGGTTCTTGCCCGAACCTCCCCGTCCGGGCCGTCCCACCGGTTCCAGCGTGCCGGCTGGATGACCCAGCGGCCGTCGGCCAGGACCAGCTCCTCGACCGGCCGCGGCCAGACCTCCAGCAGCACCGAGCGCGCCGGCAGGGCGCCCATCATCAGGACCGGGCCGGACAGCAAGACCATGGTCGCAAGTCGTCGCAAGATTGACACTTCTAGACGTTTCAGGGCTTGGCAACGCTGCCAAAATATAGCACGATGGCCGGACGTGGCCTGTTTTGGTCGCCAAGTCGCCTGGTCGCGGATGGATTCGCCACTGCTATGGAAAGCCCCACCTCAATCCGGCCCGTCCGCCTCAACGAGGTCGAGAAGCTGGTTGCGCTGCTCCAGGCGCGACTGCCGGACCTGGTGCATGCCGGTCCGGCGCCGGCGCTGCTGGAGCGCCGGCTGGCCAGCCTGATCGAAGACGGCTGCCTGATCGCCGCCATCAAGTCCGGCGAGTACGCCGGCGTTCTGGCCCTGGACCTCTACGACCGCCAGGTGATCGCGTGCTATCTGAACCCTTCCCTGGCCAGTGCCGCCACCCCGCGCAAACTGTTCCAGACCGTAGAGCAGCGGGCTCTGGCCTACGGACTGCGGTCGCTGCAGTGCTGCATCCTGGCCCCGGCGCTGTCGATGATGTGGCAGCTCGGTTATGCGCCGGAAGATTCCGACCCGGACACCGAGCAACCTATCCTGGTGCGCAAGAACCTGGCCGAATGCGCCGAGCCCTGGATCCAGAAGATCTTCGCGCTGCATGATGAACTGGGGATCAGCCAGGACTACGGCCCGCGCCATCATCTCGAAATGGTGCGCGAATGCCCGCAGCCGGTTTCAATCGGCTTTGACGTCTATGATCGCGAACAGTGGATGCAGCCCGATGCCGCCAAGGCCTGGAAGGCCATGCGCAGCGCAGCCAACCGCAGCGGCATCCGCCTGCAAGTGGTCTCGGCCTACCGCGGGCTGAACTACCAGGCGGGCCTGATCCGTGGCAAGCTGGAAAAAGGCCAGAACATCAGCCGGATTCTTTCGGTCTCGGCAGCGCCCGGCTTCAGCGAACACCACAGCGGCAAAGCGCTGGACATCAAAACCCCGGGCGATCCGCCGCTGGAAGAAAGCTTCGCCGATACACCGGCCTACGGCTGGCTGACCGACAACGCCCGCTTGTTCGGCTTTCGCGAGACCTTTGGTCGCAAAAACCGCCACGGCATGGCCTGGGAGCCGTGGCACTGGTGCTTTCAGGGCAGCGGCGAGCAGATCTAGTCAGCTTTTCTTGATGCGTTCGTAGGCCGCCAGGGCGCGCTTTCGGCTGTCTTTGAGATCGACGATGGGCGCCTGGTCGTCTGCGCTGGCGGGCTGGTGCAGGTCGCGATCGGATCGCTCCGCCAGTTCCGGACACCAGCGGCGCACGTAATCACCCGACGGGTCGAACTTCTGACCCTGCAACACCGGGTTGAAGACCCGAAAGTACGGTGCGGCATCGGCCCCACAGCCGGCCGTCCACTGCCAGCCGGCCGTGTTGTTGGCCAGGTCGGCATCGACCAGGGTATCCCAGAACCACCGCGCACCCTCGGTCCAGGGAACCAGCAGGTTCTTGGTCAGGAACGAGGCGACGATCATGCGCACGCGGTTGTGCATCCAGCCGGTTTGCCACAGCTCACGCATGCCGGCATCCACCATCGGAATCCCGGTCCGGCCCTGCTGCCAGGCCCTCAGGTCGTCGCCGTAATCGGCTGCCTTGCGCCACGGAAAGTGCTCAAACTGCGCTTTCAGCGGCCGATCCGGCAAACTCGGGTGGTGAAACAGCAGGTGGGCCGAGAACTCCCGCCACGCGATTTCGCGCAGAAACGACCAGCGTCCCTGCCCCGCCGGCAGCTGGCCGGACTCATCCAGGGCCCGAACCACCTGACCGGGGGAAATCTCGCCGAAGTGCAGGTGCGGCGACAGGCGCGAGGTACCGTGGCGCCCCGGCCGGTCCCGGCCCTGCTCGTAATCGCCGACGGCGTCGTCGACAAAGGCATCCAGTCTTCGTCGTCCGGCCAGCTCGCCCGGTTCCCAGCGCTCGCTGAACGCCCCGGCCCAGTCGGTTTCCGGCAAAAGGTCCAGGTCTTCGATCGCGCTGCTGGCCGGCCAGCGCGCCGGCGGCGCCAGGACCCGGGGTTCGGCGAAGGCCGCGGGCGCCGACCAGCGCTTTTGCATCTGCCTCCAGAACGGCGTGAACACCAGGTACGGCGTACCGTCGTCCTTGGCCATCTCCCAGGGTTCAAACAGCAGCGAGCCGGCGCAGCTGATGGCCTTGGTGCCGGCCGCGCGCAAATCGGCCTTGAGACGACGGTCGCGCTCGACAAAGGCCGGTTCGTACAGCCGGTTCCAGTAGACCGCATCGGCACCGGTCACGCGGCGAATCCGATCCAGCTCGGTTGCGGTATCGCCGCGCGCGACGATCAGTCGGCTGTCGCGCTGCGACAGGCGCTCATCGAGCCGCACCAGCGCGTGGTGCAGCCACCAGCGACTGGCCGCGCCCGGGGCCCAGTCGCCCTCGGCGGCCGGGTCCAGGACGAAGACCGGAACAATCCGCTCGTGCGCCCTGCGCGCGCTGTCCAGGGCGGCGTTGTCGGCCAGGCGCAGGTCGCGTCTGAACCAGACGATAGCGGTCGAAGCCACGGCCGCAGGCGCTCAGGTTCCGGTGCGCCGCTCCTGGCGCACGGCGTCGGCACGTCGGGCTTCGAGCTGCTCCAGGTAGCCGTCGGCCAGGCCGGTCACGTAGCGACCGCTAAAGCACGAGCTGTCGAAGCCGGCCAGGCGACGGTTCTTGCCCCGAACGGCTTTTTCAAGATCGTCCAGGTCCTGGTAGATCAGGCGATCGGCGCCGATGCGCTCACAGATTTCGCGCTCGCTTCGGCCGGCGGCAACCAGTTCGCTGGCGGCCGGCATGTCGATGCCGTAGACGTTGGGATAGCGCACCGGCGGCGACGCCGAGGCCAGGTAGACCTTGCGTGCTCCGGCCTCGCGCGCCATCTGGATGATCTGGCGCGAGGTGGTTCCGCGGACGATGGAATCGTCGACCAGCAGCACGTTCTTGTTGCGGAACTCCAGCGAAATCGTATTGAGCTTGCGGCGCACCGAGCGCGCCCGCTCCTCTTGCCCGGGCATGATGAAGGTTCGTCCGATATAGCGATTCTTGATCAGGCCCTCGCGGTACTTGACCCCCAGCATCTGCGACAGCGGCAGACAGGCGGTGCGGCTGGTATCGGGGACCGGGATGACGGCATCGATGTCGTGGTCGGGCCACTCGCGCAGGATTTTTTCGGCCAGCGCCTCGCCCATGCGCAGGCGGGCCTTGTAGATCGACAGATCGTCGATCATCGAGTCCGGGCGGGCGAAGTACACGTACTCGAACAGGCAAGGGGTGTGCGGCATGGCCTGGTCGCTGACGTGCCGATGGAGCTCGCCGTCCAGGGTAATCAGCGCGCTCTCGCCCGGCGCCAGGTCCGAAATCAGCTCGAAGCCGAGCAGGTCAAGCACCACCGACTCCGAGGCCATGATGTACTCGCGCCCGTCCTTGGTTTCGCGCTGCCCGAGCACGACCGGGCGGATGCCGTGGAGGTCGCGAAAACCCAGCAGCCCGACCCCGGCGATCAGGGCCACGGTTGCGTAACCGCCCCGGCAGCGCCGGTGGACCCCGTCGACGGCGGCAAATACGCGCGCCGGCGTGATGCTGGCGCTGCCGTGGGCCGCGATTTCGTGGGCCAGAATGTTGAGCAGTACCTCCGAGTCGGACTCGGTATTGATATGGCGCCGGTCGCGCGCGAACAGCTCGGCGCTGAGCTGGTCGGAATTGATCAGGTTACCGTTGTGGCCGAGCGCGATGCCGCACGGCGCGTTGACGTACATCGGCTGGGCCTCGTCCGGGCGGTCGCAGCCGGCGGTGGGGTAACGGACGTGGCCAATGCCGATTTCGCCGGTCAGGCCGGCCACCGAGCGCTCGCTGAACACGTCGCGCACCAGACCGATCCCGCGCGCCGAACGCATCCGGTTGCCGTCCAGCGTGGTCATGCCGGCCGCATCCTGGCCGCGGTGCTGGAGAATGGTCATGGCGTCGTACAGTCGCGCCGCGACCTCGGTGCGACCAAAGATTCCTGCGATTCCGCACATGCTTATATTTCCTCGGGACTGGGCTCGGGCGGCACATGTTCCTGCACCGTGTCCGGAAAGTAATGAAGCGCTCTCACCGCGAGGCGCTCGAACTCCGGCAGCAGCCGGGATTCCCGCCACCACGGATCCTCGGGAAACGGGGTGAAACGCGCGATGATAACGGCCACCAGCACGATCGCTGCGCCGCGCAGCGCGCCAAACAACGCGCCCACCAAACGGTCGGTGCCGCTCAGGCCGGTCCCGGCGACCAGCTTGCCGAGCAGATAGTTGATCAGACCGCCCACCACCAGCACCAGCACGAACACGCCGACAAAGGCAATGATGACGCGCGCCGAGGGCATCTCGATCCACGGGCTCAGACGCTCGGCCACTGGATCGGCTGCCAGCAGCCCGCCGTAGACCGCCAGAAACCAGACGACCAGCGAAAACGCCTCGCGCACAAAGCCGCGAAACAGGCTGACCAGCATGGAAATGCCACACACGATCAGGATCACCAGATCGGCATTGCTCATCGCGCCGGCTTCACGGGTGGCTGACCAACAGCCCTTCCAGGCCGAGCTGTTCGCGCAGCGTGCGCTGCAGCTCAGCCGCCTGCTCACGCTGCGGGAAAACGCCGACCCGCACGCGCCAGATCGGGCGCGAACCGGTCTCGTCGGCGTGAATGAAAGCGTCGAAACCCTGCTCGAGCAACTGATTCCGACCTGGACGGCAAAGCCCGCATCTTCGGGCGCTGCCGAGGCGGGGGTGGCCGACCCGGGCAGGCTCCGGACCACCGGCTCGACGCCGGCCACGGTGGCCGCGATCTGCGCCCTGGCCCGCTCAGCGGCCGCGCGCTCGGCGTACGGCCCGGTCCACACCCGGTGCAGGCGGGTCTCGCCGCGAACGAGCAGATCGCTGCCGGCAGCATGCCCCAGCTGCTCGAGCTGCGCGCTGACCTCCTCGGCGGTTTCTGCCGAACCGAAGCTGGCGACCTGGACCTGCCAGTTCCCTTCGGACGACGCGCTTGGCTCGGGCTGCGGCTTGGGCTGCGGCTCGGGTTCCGGTTCGGCTTCGGGCGGCTCATCGGCGACCCCAGGCTCGCGCCCGGGGACCGGCTCGGCTTCGGTTTCCGCTTCAGGTTCTGCTTCGGGCTCGGCCACCGGCAGGGCCGCAGCGTCGGCTTGCTCGCTGGGCGCAGGCCGCTCGGCCTCCGTGGCCGCTTCCGGATCCGGAGAGAGCGGCTCGGGCGCGGGCGCGGCTTCGTCCGGCGCTTCAACGGGCGGCTGGGAGATGCGAGCCGGTTCCAGCGGCAGGCGACGCACTTCGCCGCGGCCTGCCGGTGAAGGCGGCAGGTCCAGGGCCGCGTCGCGCGGCACGTCGCGCTCCTCGGATCCGTCGAACAGCATCGGCACGAAGATCACGGCCAGGGCAATGAGAATGGCAGCACCG
>JBMCIV010000043.1:0-8227 GCA_048616735.1 Wenzhouxiangella sp.
TCGGTGTTGCCTTGTTTAGGCTGCGGCGGTCGCGTTCAGCTGCGTTCTGACCGCGCTCAGCAACTCGTCGCGAGTGAACGGCTTGGTCAGGTAATGGTCTGAACCGACAATTCTCCCGCGAGCCTTGTCGAACAGCCCGTCTTTGCTGGTCAGCATGATCACGGGCACGCGCCGGAAGCGCGGATTGTTCTTGATGATGGCGCAGGTCTGATAACCGTCAAGACGCGGCATCATGATATCGACGAAAATCAGATCCGGCTCATGGCGATGGATCAGCGCAAGCGCCTCGAATCCGTCGGTCGCGGTGATGACCTCGCAGCCCTCGCGGGTCAGCATGGTTTCAGCCGAGCGGCGGATGGTCCGACTGTCGTCAATCAGCAGAATTTTCAGGCCGGCCAACGCAGAGGCGTCCAGATCGGCACTCGGGGTGTCATGTTCGCTCATAAGCCGCTATGGTAATCGCCGAGTCAGCCCCCTTGTAAACTATTGCGTAGGGTAGACGATCTGGACCTGATTTGCCAATCAAGTGGAGCAATATCGTCTAGCGGTCTGTCTTAACAGGTTTTTATGGAAGTCCGGTCTGCTCTGAACGGGCTCGATTCAAGTATTGCATGGAGCGCAGGCGTGCAAAGAAAGCATCTGATCATGGTCATGGACGATATCGCCGGCATCAATATCGTCAAGGACACCTCGTTTGCGCTTTTGCTGGAGGCGCAGCGCCGCGGCTACGCGCTGTTCTATCTTGGCGAGAGGGATCTTTATCTGCAAGGTCACCGCGCCGGTGCGCGCATGCGGCCTGTGCGGGTCAAGGATGATGCGGCCGGCTGGTTCGAACTCGGCGAGCCGATTCGCCACGCCTTCGGGGCGGATGACCTGGTTCTGATGCGTGCCGACCCGCCGGTGGACTCCGATTACCTGCACGCCACTTACCTGCTGGAGCAGGCCGAGGCCGCCGGCGCGCGGGTGGTCAATCGACCCCGTGCGCTGCGCGACTTCAACGAAAAACTGGCCATCACGCGGTTTCCCGACCTGATTCCCGCCACCGTGGTCAGCGCCAGCCACGCGCAGCTGCGCCAGTTCATCGCCGATCACGGGCAGGCCGTTCTCAAGCCGCTCGACGGCATGGGCGGTCGCGGCATCTTTTTGGCGCGGCACGACGATCCCAACCTCAACAGCATGTTTGAAACCATCACCGGCGGTGAGCAGCGACCCGCCATGGTCCAGGAGTTTCTGCCCGCGATCGCCGAGGGCGACAAGCGCATCCTGGTCATCGGCGGCAAGCCGGCAGACTATGCGCTGGCGCGGATTCCGGGGGGGCAGGACTTCCGAGGCAACCTGGCTCGCGGCGGCCGCGGCGAGGGGCGTCCGCTGAGCGCCAGCGACCGCGCGATTGCCCAGGCGGTCGCGCCCGTGCTGATCGAAAACGGCATCGATCTGGCGGGACTTGACGTGATCGGCGATCGGCTGACCGAAATCAACGTGACCAGCCCGACCTGCGTGCGCGAGCTGGACGCCGGCTTCGGCCTCAACCTGGCCGGGCAGCTGTTTGACGCCATCGATCCGTGATCGCGACCGGTTCCAACCCCGGTCGGCGAGGCCCGGATTCCCTGGCCATGGCCCTGGCCCTGGCGGTAGGGCTGCACGTGGCTATCATCGGGCTGGTCCATTTCGACTTTGAAACCTTTCGCGCCGAGCGCGAGTTTCCCGGCCTGGACGTTGTTTTGGTCGACTGGCAGACCGAAGAGGTGCCCGAGCAGGCCGATGCCCTGGCCCAGGTCGATCAGCTTGGCGGCGGCGAAAGCCCGGAAGCCGGCCGTCCGCCCGAGCCGTCCCTGACGGCTGAACCGGCTGCTGAAGTCGACGTGCCGCAGCCGGCCGCTGAAGCGGGCCAGACCGATCCGCTGCCCGACGAGCTGATCGGGATCGAGGGGTCGATCGATCCGTTGCTGGTCGACACCGAACCCAGCGAGCCGGTCGAGGCCGACACCCCGGAGCCGCGTGAACTGGTCGAGCAGTCCCTGAGCATGGCGCGCCTGAACCCGCAACAGGCGCGTGAAAACGAGGACTTTCGCCAGCAGCCCCGCCGGAAATTCATTTCAGCCAGCACGCGCGAGCACCTCTATGCCAGCTACATGAGTGCCTGGATCGCCAAGGTCGAGCGGATCGGCAACATGAACTATCCGGAGGCAGCCCGGCGCGAAGGCATCGAGGGCAGCCTGGTGCTCAGCGTCGACATCCTGCCCGATGGCGGCATCGATCAGGTCCGCGTTCTGCGCTCGTCCGGTCACGCGGTGCTCGATGAAGCGGCGGTCAGAATCGTGCGCCTGTCGGCCCCGTTCGCGCCGCTGCCTGAAGACATCAAGGCCCAGGTCGATATCCTGACCATTACCCGGACCTGGCAGTTCAGCAGTTCCGGCGGTCTGCGCCAAGGCTAATGCGCCGCGTGGCCGACGAGATGGCCGACCAGGGCGCCTGTGAACGGCGTGCCTGCTAGAATCGAGGCATGAGCTACCTGGAACGACAGTTTCTGATTGCCATGCCCGGCATGGACGACCCCAATTTCAGCCGCGGCGTGACCTTGCTGTGCCAGCACAACGAAGAGGGCGCGCTGGGCATTACCGTCAACCGGCCGTCGGAGTTCACGCTCCAGGACCTGCTTTCGCAAGTGGGCCTGAAATGCGGCGATGCGGCTATCGGCGAGCTGCCGGTTTTCGACGGAGGGCCGATCCACCGCGAGCGCGGTTTCGTGCTGCACGGGCCTGATCGCCACTACGAATCGAGCATGGCGGTCGGTCCGGAGATCGTCATTACCACCTCGCGCGACGTGCTCGAAGACATCGCCGCCGGCAGCGGGCCGGAGCGGTTTCTGGTCGCGCTGGGCTACGCCGGCTGGGGAGCCGGTCAGCTCGAGGATGAAATGCGTGATAACGCCTGGCTGCACGTGATGGCCGACTCCGAGCTGGTGTTTGATCTGCCGGTGGAGCGACGCTGGGAAGGCGCGGTTGCGCGACTGGGAATTGAGGTCGGTCGGCTGCAGCCTGCAGGCGGCCATGCCTGAGCCCGGCGCGCTGCTGGCAATCGACTTTGGTACGCGCACCGCCGGTCTGGCGATCGGTCATCGGCTGACCGGCTCGGCGCGGCCGCTGGAGCCGATCCGCTATCGTCGTCCGGAAAGCCTGATGAGCGCGCTGGCAGCGGTGATCGGGCAGTGGCAACCCGAACGGATCGTGGTCGGGCTGCCGCTGGATTCACACGGCGAGGAGACGCCGATGAGCCGCAGGATTCGTCGCTTTGCCGCCAGCCTGGCCGAAATCGCCCCGGATCGACCGGTCGAGCTGCAGAATGAGCGCATGAGCTCCGAGCAGGCGGCCCGGGGGTTTGCCGAGCGCCGCAGCCAGGGACGTGCCCGGCGGCGCGATGCCGGGCGCATGGACAGCATGGCCGCCGCCGTCATCCTGGAGGCCTGGATGAGCGCCCATGGCTGACGCGGGTTCCGGCGCCCACCACCTGCTCGACATCGATCGGCTTGACGATCAGGGCCTGGGCTGGCTGATAAAGCGCACCGGCGCGCTGGCCGAAGGCGCGGCGCCG
Source organism: Wenzhouxiangella sp. (assembly GCA_048616735.1). Classification (GTDB taxonomy): domain Bacteria; phylum Pseudomonadota; class Gammaproteobacteria; order Xanthomonadales; family Wenzhouxiangellaceae; genus Wenzhouxiangella. The sequence continues at coordinate 3,592 of JBMCIV010000043.1, forward strand.
GCGGCTCTGGACCGGACCGTGGTCAACCTGTTCTTCGAGCCGAGCACGCGTACGCGCGTGTCTTTCGAGCTGGCCGCCCAGCGCCTGGGCATGCGCGTGGTCAACGTCGAGCTCGAGCGATCGTCGTCGACCAAGGGAGAGTCACTGGAGGATACGGCGGCAACGCTGGCGGCCATGGGCGCCGATGCGCTGATCGTTCGCCACCCCGAGACCGGCCGCTGTCACCGGCTGGCCGCGGCCACGCCGTTTGGCCTGAAGCTGGTCAACGCCGGCGACGGCAGCGGCCACCATCCCAGCCAGGCCCTGCTCGACGTGGCCATGCTGGCGGCCGCCGGGGTGAGCCTGTGCGGTGCCCGCATCGCCATCGTTGGCGACATCGTGCGATCGCGCGTGGCGCGCTCCGATGTCACCGCCTTCCTGCGCCTGGGCGCAGCCGAAGTCTGCCTCGCCGGCCCGGCCGACTGGTTGCCTGAGAGCGTGCCGGACGGCGTCCGCCGAGCCGACAGTCTGGTCGAGGCGGTGACCGGGGCCGATGTGGTGGTGATGCTGCGGATTCAGCACGCGCGCATGGATCGCCAGGCCTGGCCGGATGCGGCGGGCTACCACGCCGAGTGGGGGCTGCGCCCGGAGCACCTGGCGCGGGCCGGGCCGGACTGCCGCGTCCTGCATCCCGGGCCGATCAACCGCGGCGTCGAGATCAGCGACGCGGTGGCCGACGGTCCGCAGTCGCTCATTCTTGACCAGGTGCGAATGGGCGTGTTTGCCCGCATGGCCATCTTCGAATGGCTTTTTGCGGCCGACGATGTGCACAGGCGCGGCTAGAATGCCCGCTATGAGCATCGAGTACTTGGGCCGGCGCACCGGATGATTGAGTCGCAGCGCAGCCAGTTCCCGCGTCGGGTGCGCAGCTTTGTTCGCCGCCCGGGGCGTCTGACCGCCGCCCAGCAGCGCGCCCTGGACGAGCTGTTGCCGCGCTACGCCATCGACGGCGAGCTGAGCGATCTGCGCGCGGCCTTCGATCGCCCGGCGCCGCTGGTTTTGGAAATCGGCTTCGGCAACGGCGAGGCGCTGGCCTGGATGGCCGCGCGCGAGCCGGAAAAGAACTTCGTCGGTATCGAGGTGCACGAGCCGGGGGTTGGCCGGCTGCTGCGCCAGCTGTCCGACGAAGGGCTGGACAACGTGCGCGTGGCGATGCGCGATGCCGTCGAGCTTGTCAACGCCCAGGTGCCCCCGGCCAGTCTCGCCCAGGTCCGGATTTACTTTCCCGACCCCTGGCCGAAAAAGCGCCACCACAAGCGTCGCATCATCCAGCCGGGCTTCATCGAGCGCGTCGCCGCCTGCCTCGAGCCCGGGGGGCTGCTGCATCTGGCCACCGATTGGGCGCCATACGCCGATTGGATGGTCGACGTCATCGCCGGCTGCGAATCGTTTCAAAACCTGGGCGATCCCTGGATTGAGCGCCCGCCGTGGCGGCCGCAGACCCGGTTCGAGCGTCGCGGTCGCGGGCGCGGGCATGAGATCTTCGATCTTGTGTACCGGCGCTGTTGCTGAATCGGCATGGATGGCGGACTGACGCTTAGCGGTGACATGCTCCTGGTCCTGGCGGTCCTGGGGCTTACCGTTTTCCTGTTCGTTTTCGAAGTGGTGCGGGTCGACATCGCTGCGCTGTGCATTCTGGTGCTGATCGGCTTGCTGGGGCTGGTGCCCGGCGAGCAGTTGTTCAACGGGTTTGCCTCCAACGCCGTGATCTCGGTCATTGCGGTGATGATCATCGGCGCCGGTCTTGACCGGACCGGCGTGATGAACGTAGTCGCGGGTTCTATCGTGCGCATCGGCGGGCGCTCGGAAGCGCGGGTCATGGGGATGATTTCGGCCACCACCGGCGTGACCTCGGGTTTCATGCAGAACCCGGCGGCAACGGCCCTGTTCCTGCCGGTGGTTTCGCGAATCTCGGCCCGGCTTGATCTGCCGCTGTCGCGGCTGTTGATGCCAATGGGCTTTTGCGCGGTCGCCGGCGGCACCATCACCATGGTGGGTTCCTCACCCCTGATCCTGCTCAATGATCTGATCCTGACCTCCAATCGGTCGCTGCCGCCGGGTGCCGAAGCCATGCAAGAGTTCGCGCTGTTTGCCGTCGCCCCCATCGGCATTGCGCTGCTGCTCTCCGCGCTGGCGTACTTTCTGCTGATCGGGAAAACAATGCTGCCCGACGAGGAGGCCAAGCGACCGGCTGCACCGGGGCGCACCAAGCGCTACTTTGCCGAAGTCTACGGAATCGAAGGCGATGTCTACGAAATGCTTGTGACCGTGGACTCGCCCCTGGTCGGGATGCGCATCGCCGAGGCCGAGCTGCTGGAGGGCGCACCCCTGATGCTGGCGATCCAGTCCACCGACAAGCCGCGGCTGGCGCCGCCGGCCGAAGAAATGATCTGGGTGGGCACGGTGCTTGGCGTGATGGGGTCGCGCGAGCAGGTGGGCGAGTTTGCCCTGCAGAACCATCTGCGGCTGCAGCCGCGCCTGCGCGCCTTCGGCAACCTGTTCAACCCGACCCGGGCCGGCATTTCGGAAGTGGTCATACCGCCGGGGTCGCGGCTGATCGGTCAGACCATCGGCGAAGCGCGCCTGCGTCAGCGCTTCGGGATTTCCGTTCTGGCGATCAATCGACGCGAGGAAATCATAACCGGCGGATTGCGCGAGCAGCCGCTGCAGGTGGGTGACTGCCTGGTCAGCCACTCAACCTGGCGCGATCTGGCCAACGTGGCCCGCGACAAGGACTTCATCGTCGCCACCGATGTCCCCAAAGAAGAACAGCGTCCGCAGAAAGTGACCCATGCGCTGGGCTTTTTCGCCCTGTCGCTTTGTTTGATTCTTTTTACCGACTTCCCGCTGCCGGTGGCGTTGTTGACGGGGGCGGTGGGGATGGTGCTGACCGGCGTTCTGAGCATGGACGAGGCCTACGGGGCGGTCAGCTGGTCGACGGTGTTTTTGATGGCCAGCCTGATCCCGCTGGGTTTTGCCATGGAAGTCACCGGCACGGCGGCGTGGCTGGTTCAGCAGGCCCTGCTGGTGCTGGGTGAGATGCCGGAGATCGTGCTTCAGATCTCGCTGGCGCTGCTGGCCACGGCGTTCGCGCTGGTGATGTCCAACGTCGGCGCGACCGTGTTGCTGGTGCCGATTGCGGTCAACGTCGCCCTGGCCACCGGCGGCAACCCGGCGGTCTATGCGCTCATCGTTGCGCTGTCGACGTCCAATGCATTCATTTTGCCGACCAACCCGGTCAACGCCATGATCATGGGGCCGGGCGGCTACAAGGTGCGCGATTTCCTGCGCGTGGGCGGCATGATGAGCGTTGTCTACCTGGTCGTGATGCTGTCGGTGGTCAACCTGATCCTGTGAACGCCCGTGGTCTTGCCAACCCGGCAGCGAAACAGCCGCGGCATTTGTTGCTCGCGATTTGCGGCGCACCTTGGCAAAACGCTCTGCTTCGCGCCCCCGACCGGGTCGGCTTGATGCTTTGCGTGTGGCCCCTTCAGTAGTCGTCGGCTGCGAAAATGGCGCCTTGTTCTTCCACCACCGGGCAGCGGGTCAGGAGCGCGCGCGGGCAGGGACCGGCTACGCACTGGCCCGTTCGCGGCTCGAACACCGCTCCGTGGACGGCGCAGATCAGGCGATTCTGCTCGTCGGTAAGAAACTTGTCCGGGGCCCAGTTCAGCGGCTGGCCGGCGTGCGGGCAGCGGTTGTACCAGGCCTGCGCCTGCCCGTCGATGCGGGTGGCGACCAGGTAGCGCGGCTGGCCGGCAATGCGATACTGCAGTTCGTGGTACTCGCCTTCCGGCAGCTGATCGGAACGGCAAAGGAACTCATGCTGGCTCACGGGGTCTGGACTCTGGATGAATAACTCAAGACGATCGCCATTCTATCAGCCACCGACCAGCCCGCTGGCCCGCCTGGGCCTGGCTCTGGTCGGTATCGGTATTCTCGCGTTGAGCTTTATGCTGGGCCTGTTCGTGCTCGCGATTGCCATGGGGCTTGCCTTGATCGGCGGGGTGGTGATCGCCGTGCGGCGGCTGCTGGCGGGAAAATCATCGCCCGACGCTCGAGAGCGCGGTCCGATCGACGTGGAATACCGCGTCATCCACCGTCAACGCAGCGATCGCGACAATCGATAGCCCTCGGTGCTGCGGGTCAGTTCTGGTTGATGCCAAACATCAGCAGAGAGGCCAGCAGCACCATCACCCAGAACGCCATCGAGCCCGTCGGCCAGGTCCGGGCCAGCTTGCCGTCCCGGCCGTGGTGTCGTTTGATGTGCTTCATTCCGGCCTCCAGGCGCGTCAGCGCCGAGGCGCGAGCAGCGGTGTTGACGGCAATGATGCGGTCGCGAAGATTCGCTACCAAGCGTCTGCCGCCGTCGCGGTAGATCCAGTCGGTGTCGACGGCGATTTTGTTCTCGCCGCCCACGTGCCGGAGCAGCAGGAAAAAGCCTAGGCCGGTGAACAGCAGCAGCTGCAGCTCTTTGAGCACGTGCCCTGTGGTGTAGGCGTTGTAGTCGACGGGGGCCGGCAAGATCGAATACAGCGGCCCGGGAAAGATGCCGATAAAAACGCATAGGAACGCCGCGATACCCATCGCTACCAGC
>JBMCIV010000044.1:0-8195 GCA_048616735.1 Wenzhouxiangella sp.
CATCGAACGAGCCGAAATCGCGCTCGATCAGATCGGCCAGCTTGCCCGACGGAGCGCCGCCGCCGTTGGGGCTCAGGCAGTGCCAGTAGAAGGTGTGGTTCCACACCTGGGCGGCGTTGTTGAACAGCCCGCCGCTGGCCGAGCGGATGATGTCTTCGAGCGACTGGCTGGCCATGTCGGTCCCCTCGATCAGCCCGTTGAGCTTGTCGACGTAGGTCTGGTGGTGCTTGCCGTAGTGGTACTCCAGGGTCTCGGCCGAAATATGCGGCTCGAGCGCGTTTTTGGCGTAGGGCAGTGCAGGAAGGGAAAAAGCCATTGCAAACTCCTCAAATAGTGATTTTTTGAATCAAGAGACCATCCTCATCCAGTTAGAGGTTGGGTCATTGACCGGACGATTTCAAGTTAGCAGCCCGACGTCAACGACCGAGCGATCACTCCAGCTCCTGCAGATGGCGCCAGCGATTGACGATGGTGCAGAACAGGCTGGCGGTACGTTCGGTATCGTAGGCGGCCGAGTGCGCCCGGTCGCTGTTCCACTCCAGGCCGGCGGCGGTGACGGCGCGGGCCAGCACCGTCTGCCCGTAGGCCAGTCCCCCCAGCGTGGCGGTATCGAAGCAGCTGAAGGGATGAAATGGATTGCGTTTGTAGCCGACCCGGGCGATGACCGCGTTGAGAAACGATAGATCGAAGTGGGCATTGTGGCCGACCAGCACGGCGCGTTTGCAGCCGGTATCGCGCAGGGCCTGGCGGACGGGATTGAGCAGCGAGCGCAGACCGGTTTCCTCGTCCACGGCCGGCCGCAGTGGATGGTCTGGCCGAATGCCGTTGAATTCCAGCGCGGCCTGCTCGATGTTGGCGCCCGGAAAAGGCGCGATGTGGCGCACCTGAACCGGGGCCGGGTACAGCCAGCCGTCCGGATCCATTTCGATAATGCTCACCGCCAGCTCCAGCAGCGCGTCGGTGGCGGGGTTGAAGCCGCCGGTTTCAACATCCACGACCACCGGCAGAAAGCCACGGAAACGTTGTGCGATAGGCATCATCTTGGGATTGCAGGGTCGGCGAGTTAGAATCGGCCCTCATGGTATCGGTTCACGCCCCAGGCAAGGTGACAGAATGAAATTTTTCTCCCGCGTCCCGGCTTTTGTGCTGCTGGTGCTGCTGCTGAGCGGGGCCGTTCAGGCCCAGGTGATGTGGTCGGTCCGGGGCCCGGATGGACAGCAGAACTGGTTGATCGGCACGGTCCACAGCGAGGATCCGCGGCTGCTGGAGTTTCCCGGGGCGGTGCTCGAGGCACTGGCGGATTCGGACCGCCTGGCCCTGGAGCTGGTGCCGGATGCGACCCTGCTCGAGGTGCTCAATCAGGCCATGCACTATCCGGAGCCGCGGCTCGACGAGGTGCTCGAGGCCGACGCCTACGCCGAGCTGGTCACGATCCTGGAACAAAGCTACGGCATGGGCGAACCGGTGGTGCGGCGCCTGCGCCCGTGGGCGGCGGCCATGACCATCTCGGTGCCGCCGCCACAGACCGGCTTGTTCATGGACCTGGCGCTGTCGATCCGCGCCGGCGGCCTGGGCCTGGAGGTGGTCTCGCTGGAACGGGTCGAGGAGCAGCTGGCGTTTCTGGCCGACATGCCCGAGCCGATGCAGCTCAGCCTGCTTGAGCAGGCGATCGCAGACTTCGCCCGCCAGGGCGAGATGTTCGAGGACCTGCTGGGCAGCTACCTGGCCGGCGATCTGCAGCGCCTGGAGCGCGTGGCCCGCGCGCAGATGGCGACGCTGGATCCGGCCCTGCAGGAGCATTTCGAGCAGGTCGGCATGATCGAGCGCAACCACACCATGGTCGAGCGCGCGCTGCCGTGGCTGGCCGAAGGCGGTCTGATGATTGCTGTCGGCGCCCTGCACCTGCCCGGTGAACAAGGCTTGATCGAGCTGCTGAGGGCGCGCGGCATGACCGTCGAGCCGGCCCTGGGGCCCTACGCCGCCGACTCCTGAAGCACTTGTTTTCGTCCCGGCCAGCGGCACAGGTCGACCACCGGGCACTGCGCGCACAAGGGCTTGCGCGCCTTGCAGGTATAGCGCCCGTGCAGGATCAGCCAGTGGTGGGCGTTGAGCAGATAGGGCTTGGGAACCCGCTTGAGCAGCGCTTTTTCGACCGCCAGCACGGTCTTGCCGGGAGCCAGGCCGGTGCGGTTGGCAACCCGGAAGATGTGGGTATCGACGGCCATGGTGGGTTGGCCGAATGCGGTGTTCAGGATGACGTTGGCGGTCTTGCGGCCCACGCCGGGCAGGGCCTCCAGGGCTTGTCTGCTCTGCGGCACCTCACCGCCGTGCTGCTCGAGCAGAATCCGGCAGGTCGCGATCACGTTTTTTGCCTTGCTGTTGAACAGGCCGATGGTCTTGATGTAGTGCTTGAGTCCCTCCTCGCCCAGGGCCAGTATGGCTGCCGGCGTGTTGGCGACCGGAAACAGGCGTCTGGTGGCCTTGTTGACCCCGACATCGGTGGCCTGGGCCGATAGCGTCACCGCGACCAGCAGCTCGAACGGCGTGCGGTATTCGAGCTCGGTCTTCGGGTCGGGATTGATTTCGGCCAGGCGCTTGAAGAAGGTCGCGCGGTCGGCGGCATTCATGGCGGGCATGGGCAGAGGCGGCGGATTGCTGGACAATTCTGTAAGAGCGCGCAGAATAGCACCGCCGGCGGCGATATACTGACGCCGCACTTCCCGCTCCGGCAGCCGAGCCCACAATGCCCAGCCCGCTGATCGACGCGCTTCACGACCCGGCCTGCTACCCGCATCCGGTCGATGAAGTGGAAATGCGCGAGACCCACATCTCCTGGGTGCTGCTGGCCGGCGACTACGCCTACAAGATCAAAAAACCGGTGGATTTCGGGTTCCTTGACTTTTCCACCCTGGCGCGGCGGCGGCATTTCTGCCGCGAAGAAATCCGCCTCAACCGGCGCACCGCGCCCGATCTCTATCTCGATGTGGTGGCGCTGGCCGGCACGCTTCAAAAGCCGGTCGTCGGCGGGGCGGGCGAGCCAATCGAGTTTGCCGTTCGCATGCAGCGCTTCGACCCCGCCGACGGTTTCGACCGCCTGCTGGAGGCCGGCCGGCTGGAACCGGCGCATGTCGACGCGCTGGGCGAGGCCCTGGCCGAGCTGCATCAAAGCGCCGAGCGCGCACCGTCGGAGTCGACCTGGGGTCGCCCGGCTGAAGTCATCGCCCCCATGCGCGACAACTTCACCACCTTGCGCGAGCGCCTGGCAGACGCGGCCCGACAGCAGCGGCTTCAGCGTCTCGAAGAGTGGACCGAAGAGCGCTTCGCGGTGCTGCGCGCAACGATCCAGGCGCGGCGTGAGCAGGGCTTCGTGCGCGAATGCCACGGCGATGTCCACCTCGGCAACGTCACTTTGTTCAAGGGCCGAACCACGCTGTTTGACTGCATCGAGTTCAGCCCCGATTTGCGCTGGACCGACGTCATGGCCGACCTGGCGTTCGTGGTGATGGATTTGCGCGAGCGCGGCGCGCAGGCCATGGCCTGGCGCCTGCTCGACCGCTACCTGGCCCGGACCGGCGACTATCGGGGATTGAAGCTGCTGGATTTCTATGTCGTCTACCGGGCGCTGGTGCGGGCCAAGGTGGCCGCGTTGGGGCTGGACGAGGACGGCGATGCCGACGCCAATGCGTCGATCTTCGCGACCGTCGACAGCCATCTCGCGCTGGCCGCCGGCGTGGCCGCCAAGCAGCGCCCGGCGCTGGTCCTGACCTGCGGTGTTGCCGGCAGCGGCAAGAGTTATCTGGCCCGCTCGCTGCTGGCCGATTGCGGCCTGGTGCGCCTGCGCTCGGACGTCGAGCGCAAGCGCCTGTTCGGGCTCGACGAGCTGGCGCGCACTGATTCGCCGCCCGGCGGCGGTCTGTATAGTCGCCGGGCCACGCAGCAGACCTACGACCGGCTGCTGGAGCTGGCCGGGGCGGTGGCCGACGCCGGGCTGCCGGCGCTGGTCGACGCCACCTTTCTGTCCGCCGAGCGCCGTCAGGCGTTCGCCGACCTGGCCCGGCGGCGCCAGCTTTCTTTCGGGGTGCTGGTGTGCACCGCCGACGAAGCCACCCTGCGCGAACGCGTGGCCAAGCGCGCGAGCGCAGGCAGCGATGCCTCCGAGGCCGACCTTGAAGTGCTGGAAAAACAGCTCGAAGCCTTTCAGCCACCGGTCAGCGGCGACGATCGGATCATGACCATCAATACGGCCGCCGCCGGCAGCGAGGAAAAGGCGCGGGCCTGGCTGAGTCGCGTTCTGTCAGCTGGCCGCGGGTGAAACCGCTGAGCCGGTTGCAGATTTTTCCGGTTGCCGAATCAGGCGCTGACGAAGTGCGACCAACAGCCCCAGGCCGATAAACGCGCCCGGCGGCAGCAGCGCCAGCAGCAGGCCGAAGCCTTCGGGCATGAGCTCAAGGCTCAGTCCGCCGGCCCACTCGCCCAGCAATACTTGTGCGCCGGCAAACAGCGTGCCCTGTCCGATCAACTCCCTGCCGGCTCCCAAGGCGATCAGGACCAGTCCGAATCCGATGCCCTGGGCGAGTCCGTCGTGGACCGCGGCCAGCGGCGCCTGGCGCGACGCGAAAGCTTCGGCGCGCGCGAGGATGGTGCAGTTGGTCACGATCAGCGGTACGAAGATACCCAGCGTGCGGCTGAGTTCGTGCAGCCAGGCCTGCAGGACCAGGTCGACCACGGTGACCAGGGTGGCGATGACCAGGACAAACGCCGGGATCCGGATCTCCGGCTGCAGGCTGGCGCGCAGCAGCGACACCGCCAGGTTCGAGCAGGCCAGCACAAACAGCGTTGCCGCGGCCAGGCCGAGGCCGTTGATGGCGGTATTGGTGACCGCCAGCAGGGGGCACAGACCCAGTAGCTGGACGAGGCCGGGATTGTTGGTCCACAGCCCCTGGCGCCAGATCGCTTGTGTTTCAGGCTTGCTGCTCACGGGCTCCGATTCTATCGCGATCGATCAGGACCCAAGCTAAAATATGCCCTGCTCATCGAATTGGCACCGGGCCTTAGGGAATCTGCATGCACATCGGCACCACGCTGACCAACTACATCATCGAAAAACAGCGCCACGTGCGCGCCAGCGGCGAGTTCAGCGGGCTGCTCAACGACATTACCGTGGCCTGCAAGAAAATTGCCGACCTGGTCAACAAGGGTGATCTGATCAACGTCCTCGGCACCGCCGAGTCTGAAAACGTGCAGGGCGAGACCCAGAAGAAACTCGACGTCATCGCCAACGACCTGATGATCGATGCGCTGCAGCACAACGGCCATATCGCCGCGCTGGCGTCCGAGGAGATGGCCGACATTTATCGTCTGCCCCCGGGCAAACTGCGCGGCAGCTACCTGGTGCTGGCCGATCCGCTCGACGGTTCATCGAATATCGACGTCAACGTCTCGGTCGGCACCATTTTTTCCATTCTGCGCGCAGCCGATGCCGACCGCGAACCCGAGCGCGCCGATTTTCTGCGCCCGGGGGTCGAGCAGGTGGCCGCCGGCTACTGCCTGTACGGGCCTTCCACCCAGCTGGTGCTGACCACCGGGCAGGGGGTGAGCATGTTTACCCTGGACCGCTCGCTGGGCGAATTCCTGCTGACGCGCGAAGGCGTAAGCATTCCGCCTGACTGCGGCGAGTTTGCCGTCAATGCCTCCAACCAGCGTTTCTGGGACGCGCCGATACAGCGCTTTATCGACGAGTGCGTGCAGGGTCGCGACGGACCTTGCGGGCGGGATTTCAACATGCGCTGGGTGGCCTCGATGGTGGCCGAGGTCCACCGCATTCTTGTTCGCGGCGGCGTGTTTCTGTATCCCTCCGACCGGCGCCTGGCCGCGGCCGGCAAGAACGGCAAGCTGCGCCTGATGTACGAGGCCAATCCCATGGCGATGATCGTCGAGCAGGCCGGCGGCGCGGCCTCGACCGGGTATACGCGGATTCTCGACCTCGAACCGCAGGACCTGCACCAGCGCGTGCCCGTCATCCTGGGATCGCGCAACGAGGTCGAGCGCGCGGTCGCCTATCATGCTCCACCGCAGGCGGCGGCCGGCTGAGGCCTCGAGCTCACGGCGTGGCGAAGGGCGTTTGTGCAGCACCCCAGAGCTGCTCCTCGTCGGCCTGCGCCAGCGCCACCAGCGCCGATCGAACCGCGTCAACCACGGCGTCGGTCGTGATTGTGGCGCTGGTCAGGGTGTCGAAGTCCCCGCCGCGCTGGTCTGGTGCCCAGCGTTGCGCCGGCGGGTCGCCGAGGCTGCGGCCGGCAAAGCCGGTGATCCAGTCGCTGCGCTCGATTTCGATCTTGTCGCCCAAGCCGGGCGTCTCACGGTGCTCGAGCACGCGCACGGCCAGCACCGTCTGGTCGGGATTGACCGCCACCAGCAGGCGGATATCGCCGCTGTAGCCGCGGTGGGTGACCAGGTCGACCAGCAACCCCACCGGTTCGCCGTCGCGCCGGGCGCGGTACAGCCGGCCCGGCTGCTCCAGCCCCGGAATCGGCAAATCGATGGCGTCGTCGAGCAGGTCGTTGTCGAAGCGGCCCGTCGGCAGCATGGCGCTCAGCGTGCTCAGCGCTCTGCGCTGCTGGGCATCTTCGATGCGCTCGCGCGTGAGCCGATCAACGCCGGCCAGCAGCAGGGCCGCCCCCAGGCCGATGCCGGTCAGTGCGATGGCGGCCCGGCGGCGCGGCTGGTCCATCATCGGGCGTAGCCGTAGACGCGGGGGCGGGTGTAGCGGTCGACCAGCGGCACCAGCATGTTCATCAGCAGCACGGCGAAGGCGACGCCGTCGGGAAAACCGCCCCAGCGGCGAATGGCCAGGGTCAGAAGCGCCACGCCGACGCCGAACAGCAGCTTGCCGCGCGGGGTGGCGCTGCCCGAGACCGGGTCGGTGGCAATGAAGAACGCGCCCAGCAATAGACCGCCGGAGAATAGCTGCTGCAGCGGCCCGGGATGCAGGTCGGGCGCAACCAGCCACAGCGGCAGGGTTACCGCCAGCGTGGTCACAATCACCGCGGCCGGCACGTGCCAGCTGATCACCCGACGCCAGGCCAGCCATAGTCCGCCCAGCAGGATGGCCAGCCCGATCCAGTCCCAGCCGCGACCGGCCACGGCGCCGAAGACCGGATGCGAGTCGATCTCGGAGATCAGGCGCTGCTCCTGCAGGCCGGTGCGCAGGCGGTCGAGCGGGGTCGCGGTGGTGATGGCATCCCACCTCAGCGTTTCCGGCGCGCTTGCGCGCATGACGGCGAGCAGGGACTCAAGCAGATCCGGCGGCGCGTCGACCAGGCCGCGCGGCGCCAGCCATTGGCTGAGCTCGATCGGAAAAGCGATGATGACGGCGGCCAGCCCGACCATGGCCGGGTTGAACAGGTTGTAGCCCAGGCCGCCGTAGAGGTGCTTGGCAACGACCACCGCGAAAAGCATGCCGGTTGCGCTGACCCACCAGGGGCTCAGCGGCGGCAGGCACAGGGCAAACAGCACGGCCGTGACCAGCGCGCTGCCGTCGGTGAGAAAAAGCCTTGCTCGGCGCTGCCGCAGGCGCAGCATGATCCACTCGAAGCCCAGCGCAAACAGACAGGCCAGGCCGATCTGGATCAGGATGCCCCAGCCGAAAAACCACCAGTGCGCGGCAATCGCCGGCAACAGCGCAAGAATGTCTTGGCCCATCAGCTGATTGACGCGCTGAGCGGGCGGCAGATGGGGCGCACCGTTGACGGGAAAACGCATGCCGCTAGACCTGGTCGCCTGGCTTGGACTTGCGCCGCGCGCGCGCGATCGCGGCCTGGATCTCGTCTTCGGCACCGGCCTTTTCGCGCAGCCGCTCGGCGCGCGCGCGTCTGGCGGCTAGCCGCCTTCGGCTTCGAGCCGGTTGGCCTCGGCGAACAGATCGAGCGCGTCGCGGTCGCGGCCCAGGGCGGCGTGGACAGCGGCCCGGGCGCGCAGCATGCGGCAGCGCCAGTACACCGATAGAGCCTGCACTTCGTCGTCGCTGTAACGCTCCAGAATCCGCAGCGCGTCCCTGGGCCGCGCCTGGTGCAGGCGAATGCTCGCCTCGTCGAGCGTCGCGCTGACCGACAGCCAGTTGCCGGAGTGGCCCGCGCCCTCGTAGGCCCTGCGAAACGCCGCCGTGACGTTCCGCAAGGCCTGTTGCTGATGGTGGG
>JBMCIV010000045.1:0-8106 GCA_048616735.1 Wenzhouxiangella sp.
AGCTGCTGCCCGGGACGTGGGCGATCTGGTCCTCGCCGGAGTCGGCCAGGACGTGAAACTCGTGGCTGATCGCCCCGCCGATGGCGCCGCTGTCGGCCTCGACCGCCTTGAATTTCAGCCCCAGGCGCTCGAAGATGCGGGTGTAGGTCGTAAACATCACCTGGTAGAACCGCCCCAGACAGGCTTCGTCCATGTGGAAGGAGTAGCCGTCTTTCATCAGGAACTCGCGCGCGCGCATCACCCCGAAGCGCGGCCGGATCTCGTCGCGGAACTTGGTCTGGATCTGGTAAAAACAGACGGGGAGCTGCTTGTAGGAGCGGATCTCGGCCCGGGCGAACTCGGTGACGACCTCTTCGTGGGTGGGGCCGAAGGCGAATTCGCGCCCGGCCCGGTCGGCCATCTTCAAAAGCAGCGGCCCGAAGTCATCCCAGCGCCCGCTCTCCTGCCACAACTCGGCCGGCTGGACCGCCGGCATCAGCATTTCCAGGCTGCCCGAGGCGTCCATTTCCTCGCGCACAACCTGTTCGACCTTGCGCAGAACCTTCAGCCCCAGCGGCGTCCAGGTGTAGATACCGGAGGTCAGTTTGCGGATCATGCCGGTTCTGAGCATCAGCTGATGGCTGACGATTTCGGCATCGGCGGGCACCTCGCGCTGGGTGGCCAGGTGAAAGGCGGAAGATTTCATGCAGTCTTTGACCGGATCTTAAGAAAGGGGGCGACCGCAATGTTACCAGCTGGTGCCCGCACAAAGACCCGGTTCGGTTAAAGAAGACTCAACACCATTGCTCGATGAACTGCTCGGTTTCTTCGATCAGCTCCTGGCGCTGGTCGTCGTCCAGCGGCGTGGGTTCCCCCTCTGCCTGGCGAAGCACCGCCGGTCCGTCTTGCTGCAGCAGTTCAAGGTTGCTCCGGGCCTGCTCGCAGCGCTCGGCCACCACCTCCGGATCGGGTTCGGTCTGGCGCATCTGCGGAACATCCGGCGGCTGAGGATCTTCGGTTTCAGGCGCTGGACTGCTGGCTTGCGCTGTGCCGGAGCGGGTCTCAACCCTTTCATACTCGCGGTCTATGGGAGGATAGGCCGAGAAATGGCGCACCCCTTCATCATCGGTCCAGGTGAAGATGTCTTGTTCCTGCTGGCCGGTCGCGCTGCCGGCGATGAACACCGCGGCGACCAGGGCCAAAGCGGCGACAACAGGGCGGATTCGGATTGTGCTTAAGCTCATCATGATGGTGACCGCGCCACGCTATAGTTTTCCCAGTCAACAATTTGCCTGAATGAGGGCGCCAGCGCAAGGGCGCCGGTCGATGGTAATCTTGCCTTTCAAGCCCCAGTCTGCCCGTCTGCACCCATGTAAGCAGTGACTTCCCAGATGCCTCAAAAACCATCCGGTCGCCTGGCCAAGGGCGCTTTTTTGCTCCCCAACGCCTTCACCACCGCCGCGTTGATGGCCGGCTTCTACGCTATCGTTGCCGCAATCAACGAGCAGACGGTGACCGCGTGCGTGGCCATTTTGATCGCCGGGCTTTTAGACGGACTCGATGGACGCATTGCGCGTCTGACCAACACCCAGTCGGAATTTGGCGTGCAGTACGACAGCATGTCCGACATGGTGTCTTTTGGTATTGCGCCGGCGGTGCTGGTGTTTGTCTGGACCCAGGGCAGTCTCGGTCATCCGGAAACGGTGGCCGCCAAACTGGGCTGGCTCGGCGCATTTTTCTATGCCGCCTGCGCGGCGTTGCGGCTGGCGCGTTTCAATACCCAGGCCGGGGTCGCGGACAAGGCTTACTTCCAGGGGCTGGCGAGCCCGGCCGCGGCCGGTACGGTGCTGGCGACGGTCTGGTTCAGCATCAGCCGCGATATCGATCCGGCCATCGTCGCCTGGCCGCTGCTGGTGCTGACCATCCTGCTCGGCACGCTGATGGTCTCGAGGGTGCGCTATTTCAGCTTCAAGGCCTGGCCGGCTTCGGACCGGGTGCCGTTTGCCTGGATTTTTCTGCTGCTTGTCGTCATCGTCCTGCTGGCCATCGACCTGCCGGCGGTGCTGTTCACGATCGGGCTCGTCTACACCCTGTCCGGGCCCATCCTGACCGGGCGCGGACGCTACCAGCAGCGCCGCCGTCGTCGCCGGGAGAGTCGGGATGCCGCTCCCTGACCCCGCCAGCCAGGCTCGCCTTGCCGCCATGGGTATCGAGACCTGGGCCCGGCGCGTGCCGGCCGAGCGGGCCGTCGGGGTGGATGCGGTGGCCAAAGAGGCGCGCGTGCGGCTGGCCTCGGGCGACGGATCCTGGCTTTTGGTGCAGCGCCGGGCGTGGGACGGCAGCCAGTCCACCCTGGTCGCCGACATTACCGCGCTGCTCGGCGCCGATCAGTGCCGCTTCGGGCAATGGTCCAGCGGTGGCTCGGCCGGACTGGCGGTGTCGGAGCTTGCAGCGCGCGGCATTGTCAACGTTCTCGCCTTTGGTCCACTTCCGGACAAAGTGGACGCCCCGGACCTGATCCAGGCGCCGGCGCTGGATGAAATTGCCGTCAGCGCGCACGCTCGGCGCCGGCTCTGGATGGCCCTGCGGCCGGCCCTGGCAAGCTGATGGCGGCCGTACCCGAGCCCCGCCTGGCGATTCGCCCCATGCTGCGCGACGACGTGCCGGCGGTCATGATGATCGAAAAGGCCTCTTACAGCCATCCCTGGAGCGCGGGCATTTTTCGCGACTGCCTTCGCATTGGCTACCGCTGCCTCGTGCTGAGCGACCTGGACCAGCTGTGTGGCTACGCGATCTACTCCGTGGCCCTGGACGAGGCGCACCTGCTCAATCTGTGCGTATGCCCGTCGCGTCGCCGCATGGGCCTGGCCTCTGTTCTGCTTGAGCACGTGAGCGCAGAGATCACCGTGGCCGGCGCCGATCGGCTGTTTCTGGAGGTGCGGCCGTCGAACCGGGCGGCCATTCGGTTGTATGGCCGCAGCGGGTTCAGCCAGATCGGCCGGCGGCCGGGCTACTATCCCAGCCACGCCGGCCGCGAAGATGCCCTGGTCATGGTGCGCTACCTCGACGGCCAAGTGCGGTGAGCAAGCCGCTGCGCGCAGCGGCCGCCCAGATCGCGCCGGTCTGGCTCAACCGCGAGGCCACGCTGGCGCGCGTGGTCGAGACCATCGAACAGGCCGCCGTGGGCGGCGTCGAGCTGCTGGCTTTCGGTGAGTCGCTGGTGCCGGGCTACCCGTTCTGGGTCGAGCGCACCGACGGGGCCCGGTTCGACGATCCGGTGCAGAAGGATCTCTACGCCCACTACGTCGACCAGGCGGTCACCCTGGAGCGCGGCCATCTGGAGGTGGTGTGCGAGGCGGCCCGGCGCAACGCCATGGCCGTGATTCTCGGAATTGTCGAGCACCCGGCAGACCGTGGCGAGAGCCTTTACGCCAGCGCGATCAGCATTGCCGCCGACGGCCGCGTGGTCGCCCACCAGCGCAAGCTGATGCCGACCCACGAAGAGCGGCTGGTGTGGGCGATCGGCGATGGGCACGGTTTGCGCACCCATCGGGTCGGGGCGTTTACCGTCGGTGCTCTGAACTGCTGGGAGAACTGGATGCCCCTGGCCAGGGCCGGTCTGCAGGCCCAGGGCGAGAACCTGCACGTGGCGATCTGGCCGGGCAGCGCTCGCCTGACCCGCGAGGTCACCCGCTTCATGGCGCTGGAGGCTCGCAGCTTTGTGCTGTCGGTTTCCGGTTTGATGCGCGCCGAGGACTGGCCCGAAGGACTGCCGCACGCGCGCCGCCTGAAGCAGACCATGGGCGATATGCCCTGGGCGCCGGGCGGATCCTGCCTGGCCGGACCGGACGGGCGCTGGCTGATCGAGCCGGTGGAGATGGAAGCAGGCCTGTTCATCGCCGATCTGGACTTGCACGAGGTCAGACGCGCCAGGCGCAATTTCGACCCCGGCGGGCACTACGCGCGGCCGGACGTGTTCAAGCTGAGCGTGGAACGCCGCCGCCGTTCCTGCGCGGATTTCGAGGATTGAGCGGCCTTTGGTCGCCACCGCCAAAAAAAGCCGGGCCCAATGGACCCGGCGGCCAAGATCATGCGGATGGGCTGATCAGAACTCGAAGGTCACCCGGCTGTAGACGAAGCGGCCGTTGAAGCCGAACGGCGAGAACGAGGAGTACGGGAAGATCCGGTTGAAGATCGTGGTGCTGACCCCGGCCCGGTCGTTCATTTCCTGGCGCGTATCGGGATAGACGTCGAGCAGGTTATTGGCGCCGACGGCGATCGACCAGTTCTCGTTCGGCCGGTAGCCGACTTCCAGATCGGTAACCCACTTCGGCGTCATCTTCTGATCGCGCGCGGGATCGGACTGCGGATCGACCGTGCGCCCGAAGCGCGTGGTCGAGCCGGTTACCCGCCAGTTGCCGTAGCGCCAGGTGGCGCCGAGGTTGAAGCTCGACTTCGGCGAACCGATTTCAAAGCGCCGCTGTTCCGTGCTTGAGAACAGGTTGTCCTCGGTCACGCCGATCTCGGCCAGTTCATCCGGCGGCGGCAGCACGTCGGCCACCTTGTTGTCGGTATAGTTGAAGCCGGCATTGAAGTCCAGCGTTCCGCGTTCTTCCAGCACCAGGCTGTAGGTGCTGACAATGTCCACGCCCTTTGTCTCGCTGTCGATGCCGTTGAGGAAGAACCGCGCCCGGTTGGCGCCGGTGCCGGCTAGCAGTTCCTCGATCCCGGGGCCGGAGAGGTTTTCCGACAGCACGATGCGATCGTCGATGTCGATGCGGAAGAAGTCAGCGGTGATGTTGAGCCGCTGCATCGGCTGCCAGACGAAGCCCAGCGAGTACGAGAAGCTGGTTTCTTCTTCCAGCCCCGGCGAACCCAGTGCGCGGGCGACGTCGCTGTCGGGACGGAAGGTGCCGGTTTCGGTCGGCACGCCGTCGACGAACACGGTGGCGATGGAGGTGAACGACTGCTGGGCCAGCGAGGGCGCCCGGAAGCCGGTCGCGACCGAGCCGCGCAGGCCGAAGGCGTCGGTGGCCTGGAACCGCCCGGCGACTTTCCAGTTCAGGGTCGAGCCGAAGTCCGAGTAGTCCTCGTAACGCAGCGCGGCCGAAGCGTTCAGGCGCTGGGTCAGGTCGGCATCGATTTCCGCGTACAGGCTGGTGTTGTCGCGCTCGTTGGTGATTTCCGACTCTGGCGTAAAGCCGGGAAAGACCTGGCTGCCGGCCGCGCCGCCGAACGGCCCCTGGACGATGCTGTTGGGTTCGCCGGCGCCCAGTTCGTATTCCTCGTCGCGGAATTCGGCGCCAAAGGCGATGTTGGTGGGCACGTCGCCCAGGGTAAACAGCTTGCTGGCATCCACGTTATAAACCATGTGGTGGTTGCGCAGGCTGCCGGCCTGGAACTCGGTCTGGCTGGTGGGCCCGAGCGAGCGGTTGAGGCTGTTGATGACGCCGAAGTCCAGCTCGTTGGTGCCGTAGACGATCGAGGCATCGACAAACCACTCGCCCATCTCGCCGCGCACGCCGGCCGCGATGCTGGAATCGTCGGTATCGGTGGTGATCAGCGGCAGGAAACCGTCGGGGTAGATCTCGAGCACGTTGCGGCCATCCAGCGCGCGGCGGTAGAAGCCGCCGGCATCGCCTTCGCGCGAGGCGTAGTTGCCGAAGGTATACAACTCCATCGAACCCAGCGGCATGGCGCCGTTGAAGAACGCGGAGATTTCCTTGACCTCGGGATCGCCGTAGCGGTGGTTGATGCGGTCGAAGCGGAACTCGCGCGGGTCGAAGCTGCCGTCTTCGAGCAGTGGATAGTTCTGGCGCGGATCGAAACCCGAGCGATTGGTGCTGTCGCGATCGCGGAACTGGGCGGCAATGTTGAAATAGCCCTCTTCGCCGACCTGGAAACCGCCGCCAAGACGGGCGGTGACGGTCTTGCCGTCGCGGGCGGTGCGCTTGGCGCCTTCGGGCACGACCAGCGAGCCGTCCTCGTCCACGGCCACCGGGCCTGGACGCGGTACGCCGTCAAGCCCGGTCTGATGCCGGCCGAGGATGGCCGACGCGTTGAAGCGCTCCACGCCTTCCTTGAGAACGATGTTGATCACCCCGGCGATGGCGTCGGAGCCGTACTGGGCGGCCGCACCGTCGCGCAGCACTTCGATGCGCTCGATCGCGTTGGGCGGGATCAGGTTCAGATCGACCGCCGAGGAGCCGCGGCCGACGGAGCCGTTGAGGTTGAGCAGGGCCGAGGTGTGGCGGCGCTTGCCGTTGATCAGCACCAGGGCCTGGTCTGGTGCCAGCCCGCGCAGCTGCGCCGGGCGAACCTGGTCGGTACCGTCGGTAATCGACGGCCGCGGGAAGTTGAAGCTGGGCAGAACCCGAGCCAGGATGGCGCTGGTTTCGGTCAGGCCGGTCTGCTCCAGGGCTTCGGAAGAGATGATGTCGATCGGCACGGAACTGTCGGTGACGGTGCGGTCGCGCCGACGCGTGCCGGTGACTGCGATGCGATCAATGGTGTTGGCGGCTTCGGTCTGTTCTTCGGCCGACGGGGTTTGCTGGGCCAGGGCGGAGGTGCTGACGAGAGAAAATGTGCCGGCGACCAGAGCAGTCTTGATGGCAATTCCCAGGCGGCGCTGGCTAGGTTGAGCGATGGGCATGGTTGCTTTTTCTCCGTTGTGGGTGCAAGGGGTTTTTAAACTTTTGTTAAATATTTAGATTTGCACCATAGCGAATTTGCAACAAGGTTTCAAGCTGGGCCGACGGCCCGGTCAAGCGCTCGATGCGGCGAGGCACGAGACCGGCCGCCGACGGCCGACGGTGGAAGATGTGGCGTAACCGCGACGTCGGTTCGCTTTTCAGGGCGCAGCTGCGGCGCCGTCGACCTGTCGCAGGCGCTGGATGCGAGTGCTCAGATCGGCAATCGCGGCCTGGTGTTCGGCCCGGCGCGTGCGCTCCTTGGCCACGACCTCGGCCGGCGCATTGGCGACGAAGCGTTCGTTGGCCAGCTTCTTGGCAACGATCTCCAGACCTTTTTCCTCGCGCTCGAGCTGCTTGTTCAGGCGCGCCAGCTCTTCGGCCACATCAACCAGTCCGGCCAGCGGAATCAGCAGGCGCAGCTCGCCGGCCAGGGCGGTGGCGCAGGTGGCGGGATCGAGCCGGTCGTCGGCTTGCTCGATGCGGTCCAGGCGCGCCAGGCTGCGGATCAGATCGTCGAAGCGCGCCATCCGGTCCAGGTCGGCGGGGCTGCCGTCTTCGATCAGCAAAGGCATGGGCTTACCCGGGGCAAGATTGAGTTCGGTGCGCGCCGAACGCACCGCCGAGACGACTTCCTTGAGCCACTCGGCGTCGGTCTCGGCCTGCCGATCCAACGCGCCCGGCTGCGGCCACTTCGTCTGACTGATGCTGTCGGCCTCGGCCCCGGCAGGAATGCGCACGCGCTGCCAGATCTCTTCGCTGATGAAGGGGACGAAAGGATGCAGCAGCCGCAGCGTGGTCTCGAGCACCCGCGCCAGGGTATGCCGGGTGGCGCGCGCAGTCGCCGGATCGCGCGCTGCGGCGTGTTCCTGCAGCGCCGGTTTGGACAGCTCCAGATACCAGTCGCAGAACTCGTTCCAGACGAATTCGTACAAAGCGCGCGTGGCCAGATCGAAGCGATAGTCGGCCAGCGCCTCGTCAACCGCGGCAATGGTGCGGTTCAGGCGCGACAGAATCCAGCGCGAGAGGGTGTCGAGTTCACCTTCGGCCGGAACCGGCAAGGCCGCATCGCCGACGTTCATCAGGGTATAGCGGGCCGCATTCCAGAGCTTGTTCAAGAAATTCCGGTAGCCGGCGCAGCGGGCCAGGTCGAACTTGATGTCGCGCCCGTGCCCGGCCAGGGCGGTAAAGGTCAAGCGCAGGGCATCGGCGCCGAAGGCGGGAATGCCGTCGGGAAACTCCTCGCGCGTGGCTTTCGCTATGCGCTTGGCCAAATGCGGCTGCATCATCGCGCTGGTGCGTTTTTCGACCAGCCGGTCCAGCTCGATGCCGTCGATCAGGTCGATGGGATCGAGCACGTTGCCCTTGGATTTCGACATCTTGTGACCGTGGCTGTCGCGGATCAGGCCGGTGATGTAGACCTGCTCGAACGGCACCT
>JBMCIV010000046.1:0-8094 GCA_048616735.1 Wenzhouxiangella sp.
CGGCGGATCTGGACGAGCTCAGCCTGGGTGAAGTTTACCGTAGCGGCCAGTTCATCCTGCCGATCCAGGAAATCGAGCGTCTGCCGCAGGAAAGCCACTGGGATCGCGCCCTGGTCCAGGGACTGAAAGCCATCGACGAGACGGCCGGTCCGCTGTTGAAACGTTCGATCAAGTCTTTACTGAAACCTGCTCCGGAGAATCCATGAAACTACGACTGATGTCTGTGCTGATGCTGATGGCCGTGATGGTCCTTCCGGTCCAGGCCGATGGGCCGATCGAGGTGGAACTGCCCTCGCTCGACGGTGAGATCGTGCGCCTGAGCGACTACCGCGGCGAGTGGGTGGTGCTCAACTACTGGGCAACCTGGTGTGCGCCCTGCCGCAAGGAGATCCCGGACCTGTCGCAGCTGCACGACGCGCACGATGACATTACCGTTTTGGGTCTGGCCTTCGAAGACACCGAGCCGGAAGATTTCGTCGCCTTTCTTGAGGATTATCCGGCCAGCTACCCGATTCTGCTGGTCGATACTTTCAACCCGCCCGAAAGCCTGGGCGCGCCGCGCGCGCTGCCGACCACGTTTCTGGTCAACGGCGAGGGCGTGATCGTCCAGACCTGGCTGGGGCCGGTGACCAGTACCCTGATCGTCGACTGGATCGCAGAACATGGCAGCTGAGCTTCGGGGCTGGCGAATCTCCGGGCGCGTCCAGGGCGTCTTCTTTCGCGCTTCCACCCGCCGCGAGGCCGAGCGGCTGGGCCTGAGCGGCTATGCCGTCAACCGCTCCGACGGCACGGTCGAAGTGGCCGCTCGCGGCGAGGGCGACGACCTGGACCGCCTGGCCGCCTGGCTGGACAAGGGCCCGCCGGGTGCGCGCGTCGATCAGGTCGTCGCCCAGGATCCTGACGAGCAGCGCATGCCGGAGGCGGGGTTTGCCACCGGTTAGCGCGGTTCAAGCGCGCGCCCTCAGTCGAATAGCCGGGTCTGGAAGGCCGGTTGAAAGCTCTGCCGGTGGGCCGGGCAGGGGCCGATGGCCCGAAGTACCGCCCGGTGCGCCGGGGTCGCGTAGCCTTTGTGGCGATCGAAACCGTAGTCCGGGTAGCGGGCATGCAGGTCCACCATCAGCGCGTCGCGATGGGTCTTGGCGATGATGCTGGCCGCAGCGATGGCGCGATCGCTGGCGTCGCCCCCGATCACGGTCTGAACGGGCAGCCGCGACGGCGGCGCCCGGTTGCCGTCCACGCGCACGAGCAGCGGCTGGGGGTCCAGCGCCTCGATTACCGCCGACATGGCTTTGAGCGTGGCCTGGAGGATGTTGACCCGATCGATTTCGGCCGCATCGACCACGCCGATGCGCACGGCCAGGGCGCGGCGATAGATCAGTTCCGCCAGCGCTGCCCGCCGCTCGGGCCGCAGGGTCTTTGAGTCGGCCACCCCGGGAATCGGTCGACTCGGGTCCAGGATCACTGCCGCGGCCACCACCGGCCCGGCCAGCGGGCCGCGGCCGGCTTCGTCGACCCCGGCGATCAGCGGCTGGATGCGCGCCGGCCGGGAAGCATCAGCCATCGATTCGCTCCAGTACAGCCCGTGCGGCCTGCTCGCCGGCGCGGCGCCCCAGACGCTGGCGCCACTCGGCGGCCCGTCGGCGATAGCGCTGCCTGCTCTCCGGCCGGGCCAGCCAGGCCTCGGCATCGGCGGCCAGGTTTTCAGGTGTGGCCGCGTCCTGCAGTCGCTCGGGCACCAGCGCATGTTCGCACAGGATATTGGGCAGCGAAACGAACTCCGATCGCACCAGCTTCAGCGCGCGCG
The DNA here is from genome assembly GCA_048616735.1 of Wenzhouxiangella sp. Classification (GTDB taxonomy): domain Bacteria; phylum Pseudomonadota; class Gammaproteobacteria; order Xanthomonadales; family Wenzhouxiangellaceae; genus Wenzhouxiangella. The sequence goes on from JBMCIV010000046.1 coordinate 1,805, forward strand.
CCAGATGAAAAGTGGCCGGGGCGAGGCGGTAATAGACCACCAGCGGGCACTCCAGCAGGAACGCCTCCAGGGTAACGGTGCCGGAGGCGGCCACGGCGACGTCGGCTGCGGCGAGGCCGGCGCGGGTGGCGTCGGTCAGCAGGCGGACGCCGGCCCGGTCCAGCTCGGCCGCGGCCAGCTCGCGGGCCAGGGCGGCGTGGCGCGCGCCGGTCAGCAGCATCATCAGGTCAGCCTCGGGATGGGCCTGGCGCAACCGCCCGGCCGTGGCGGCGAGCAGGCCGACGTGGCGCTGCAGTTCGCCGTCGCGGCTGCCCGGCAGCAGGGCCACGACCGGACTGGCGCCGGCGCACTGCAGCGCCGCGCGGGCCGCGCTCCGGTCCGGCCCCGCGGCCAGTTCATCGGCCAGCGGATGGCCGACGAAGCGGGCGTCGAGGCCGTGTGGCCGGTACAGCGCCGGTTCAAAGGGAAACAGCGTCAGCAGCAGATCGAGCGCGCGGGCGATGCCGGGAATGCGGCCCGCGCGCCACGCCCAGACCGACGGCGAGACGTAGTGAATGGTCGTCAGACCGGCCGCGCGCAGCTGGCGCGCCAGTCCCAGGTTGAAGTCGGGCGCATCGATGGTTACCAGCGCGGTCGCCGGCCACTGCAGGATTCGCCGGCGCAGATCGCGTCTCAACCGGATCAGCCGAGGCAGGTGGCGCAGGACTTCGGTCAAGCCCATGACGCTCAGCGCCTCGATATCAAACCAGGTCTCGACCCCGGCCGCACGCATGTGCTGACCGCCAATACCGGCCAGCTCGATGCCGGGCCGCTGTCGCGTAAGCGCGCGTGCCAGGTCGCCGCCAAGCTGATCGCCGGACGCTTCGCCGGCGACCAGCACCAGCCGCAGGGGCTTGCGCCTGGACACGGCTAGCTCGCCACGCGCTTTATTGGGCAAGGCGAGGCTGTCGAGCGATGCATCAGCGCAGCAGGCCGCGGGCGCTGGCACGCGCGCTGCGGATCATCAGGTCGAGTTCGGGCTGTTCGGCGGCGCGGTCCTCGAGCTCGGTCAGGGCCTGATCGCGGCTTTTGCCGCTGCGGTAGATGAGCCGGTAGGCTTCGCGGATGTTGCGAATCTGGTCGGCGGAAAAGCCGCGCCGCTTCAGCCCTTCGCTGTTGATGCCCCGCGGTCGCGGCGGTTGGCCCGATACCATTACGTAGGCCGGCACGTCCTGGCTGACGCCGCCGTACATGCCGAGAAAGGCGTGATCGCCGATGCGGCAGAACTGGTGGGCACCGGAATAACCGGCAAAGATGACGTAGTCACCGACGATGACGTGGCCGGCCAGGGTGGCGCCATTGGCCATGGTGACCTGGGAGCCAACCTGGCAGTCGTGGGCGATGTGACAGTAGGCCATGATCCAGTTGTCATCGCCGAGCCGGGTCACGCCGCCACCGTCGGTGGTGCCGCGGTTGATGGTGACGTATTCGCGGATGGTGTTGCCGGCGCCGATGTCCAGCGCCGATGCCTCACCGGCAAATTTCTTGTCCTGGGGCTCTTCGCCGATCGAGGCGAACTGGAAGATGCGGTTGTTCGGCCCGATGCGGGTGCGGCCGGTGATGACCACGTGCGGGCCGATGCGGCAGCCGGCGCCGATCTCCACCTCCGGGCCGATGACGCTGTAGGGACCGACTTCGACATCGGCCGCCACGCGCGCGGACGGCTCGACGATGGCGCTGGGGTGAATCATGCAGCCGGATCCGGTTTGGCGGCGCACATCAGTTCGGCGCTGGCCACCGTTTTCTCGCCGATCAGGGCGCAGGCCGCGTAGACGCCCATGTTGCGCATCAGGCGTTTCTGCTCGACTTCGAAGATCAGCTGGTCACCAGGCACCACGATCCGGCTGAAACGCGCCTTGTCGATCTTGACCAGGTAGAACAGCTGCCGCTGCGTGGGCTCGGTGCTCAGAGCCAGGTGCGCCAGGCAGCCGGCCGCCTGGGCCATTGCCTCCAGCAACAGGACACCGGGCATCACCGGATGACCGGGAAAGTGGCCCTGGAAAAACGGCTCGTTGAAGGTCACGTTTTTGAGCGCGCGAATGCGCGGCGGTGGGCCGTGCTGGAAGTCGAGCACGCGGTCGACCAGCAGGAAGGGATAGCGGTGGGGCAGCAGCTTGAAAATCTGCTCGATATCGATCGGGTTTGAATCACTCATGCCGAGAGGGTCCGTTATTGTTCGATTGTTCCAGGCGTCTCAGCCGCCGGGCCCAGTGGTCGAGCTGGCCCAGGCGCACCAGCAGGCGTTTCCAGCGCGCGTGCGGCCGGGCCGGAATGCCGGAGCCGTACTCGCCCGGTTGATCGATGGAATCGAGCACCGTGCTCATGGCGGTAATGATGACCGAGTCGCAGATATCCAGGTGGCCGGCGATGCCGCTGGCCCCGGCGATCATGCAGTAGCGCCCGATGCGGGTCGATCCGGCAATGCCGACGCAGCCGGCGATGGCGCTATGGGCGCCGATACGCACGTTGTGGGCAATCTGGACCTGGTTATCGATGCGCACATCGTCTTCGAGGACGGTGTCTTCGATGGCGCCCCGGTCGATCGTGGTGTTGGCGCCGATCTCGCAGTCGTCGCCGATGCGCACGCTGCCCACCTGGGGCACTTTGCGCCAGCGGCCTTGCTCCATGGCCAGCCCGAAACCGTCGGCGCCGATGACCACCCCGGGGTGGACGATCACCCGCCGACCCAGGCGTGCGCCGCCGCCGACCCAGACCCGACCGACCAGCTGCGTGGCTTCACCGATCCGGACGTTGTCGTCAATTATACAGCCCGGCCCGATGACCGCGTGTGGCCCGACCCGAACCTGGGCGCCAATGACCACGCCGGCGCCAACGTGGGCGCTGTCATCGATTTGCGCACCGGGGCCCAGGATCGCGCTGGGATGGATGCCCGCGGCCGGCGCCGGGCGCGGGCGCAGCAGTTCGACCAGGCGCGCCCAGTCGGCGTAGGGGCTGGCGCTGATCAGGGCGTTGCCGGCGAAGGTCTCGGCGACCTCGGCTCCCAGGACCACGGCGGCAGCCTGAGTGGACGCCAGGGCCGGCTTGTAGGCCGGGTTGGCCAGGAAGGCCGCATCGTCGGGGCCGGCACTGGCCAGGGTTGCAACGTTACGGATCGAGCGATCGGCGTCGCCGCGAAACGCCAGGCCGAGGGCGGCCGCCAGTTCTTCCAGCCGGAATGTCCTTGTCTTTGTCGGCATGGCGTGGCCTAGCGTCCGTTGTCGCGCCCGTCGAAGTCCTCGGCCAGCCACTCGAGAATGAAGTCGGTGATGTCGATGCTGTCGGCCGCGTAGGCCACGGGACTGGTCAGGATGAGATCGTAGCCGCGCGTTTCGGCCACCTGGCGCACGGCCACCTCGATGGTTTCTTCCAGGGCCTTGGTGGCGGTGCTGGTGCGAAAGCGCAACTCTTCGCGCAAATCCTCGCGCCGCCGATCGATCGACCGGCGCAGATTGCGGATGTCACGCTCGAGCTCCAGGCGCTGCTCGGGGTCGAGTTGCTCGCCCTCGGTCAGGGTCTGCTCAAGCGCCTGCAATCGGTTCTCGTCGGCCAGCAGCGATTCGTTGCGCGGGCGAAATTCGTCGTCCAGGGACTCGCGCGCGGCAACCACCTGCGGCGCGGTTTCGAACAGTCGTTTCATGTCCACGTAGCCGATCCGGATGGGCTCTTCGGCGCAGGCCGACGCGGCAAGTGCAGCGGCCACCAGCAACAAAAGGACCTGCGCGAGGGCCGGCCACGGCAGCGTTGGGACAAACAGCTTGGCATGCCGAGATGCGCGCATGCCGCCAATTTACACCATCAAGCCCTAGAAAACCTGGCCGAATGTGAACTGCAGCGCCTGGGTGTCGTCGCCGTCGCGCTCGCGCAAGGGGGTGGCCAGGTTGATGATGATCGGGCCGATCGGGGCCTGCCAGGTCAGCGAAATCCCGGTCGAGGCGCGCAGCAGGTCGCTATCGAAGGTGTCGACGTCCTGGAACACGTTGCCGACGTCGACAAACCAGGCCAGGCGGGTCCCGCTGGCCTCGACGAATGGGATCGGAAAGGCCAGTTCGGTGCCGAAAACGACCTTGAAATCGCCGCCGACGGAGCGGCAGAACTGGTCCTTCGGCCCCAGCGAGTTGTCGTCGAAGCCGCGGATGTCGGACACGCCGCCGCCGAAGAAATGTTCATAGAACGGCAGGCCCTGGTCGATGGTCACGATCTCGTCGCGCTGGCAGTTGCCGGCCAGACGCACGGGGTCGACCGGTTCTAAGCCCAGATCGCTGTCGTAGCTATCGTAGGCGTCGCCGTAGGACACATCGCCGCGCACGCTGAACGCCATGCGCCGGCCGATCAGCCAGTACTTGCGGCCGCGATAGCTGAACTTGTAGAACTCGCGCGAGCTGCCGGGAACCGCGACCTCCGCGGTCAGGCGATTGAGCGAGCCGCGGGTGGGGTTGAGAAAGTGGTTGCGGTTGTCGCGCGAGAAGGTGGTATCAAAGCGGAAAGTGGTCACGCGCCGCTCGCTGCCCGACAAGAAACCGTCCTGGTCTTCGTCGAGTGAGATCCCCAGCGGCCGATCGGCGGGCACGCGCACGGTAATGGGACTGTCGGGGTCGGTTGGATCGACCGGGACGAAGACGGCCGGCAGATTGATGTCGACGCGCTGGGCGGACGCGCCGAAGCGCAGAAAGCTCAGCTCGGTGATGGGGAAGCCGTAGTTGACCCCGGCCGCCGCCTGGCTGGTCGAGAAGGAAGAGATGTTGGCCCGACCCTGATCGAACTCGGTGTAGCGCAGGAAGAAGCCGCGCGAGACGCCGTCGTCGGTGTAAAACGGGTTGGTGTAGCTCAAGCTGGCCTGGGTCAGGATCCGGCTGCGGCTGACCGAAAATCCGACCCGTCGCCCGGAGCCGAGAAAGTTGTCCTGCTCGACCGAAATCGAGGCGATCAGCCCCTGGATCTGCGAATAGCCCAGGCCAACCTGGAAGCTGCCCGAGGGCTGCTCCTCGACGCTGATGACGATGTCGATCTGGTCTTCGGTGCCGTCGACCGGGTTGGTCTCGACGTTAACGTTCTCGAAAAAGCCCAGCCGCTGGATGCGCAGGCGCGAGCGATCCAGCGCGGCCTGCGAAAACCAGCCGCCTTCGAACTGCCGCATCTCGCGCCGCAGGACCTCGTCCTTGGTCTGGGTATTGCCCTGGAACTCGATGCGGCGCACGTAAACGCGCTGTCCCGGGTCGATCGAGAAGTTGATTTCGACCTCTTTGGTCTCGCGGTCGATGCGCGGAATCGGGTTGACGTTGGCGAAGGCATAGCCGATGTTGGCCAGGATGGCCGAGATGTTGTCCACGCTCTGCTCGATATCGCTGCGCGAGAAACGGCCACCATCTTGGACCATGATCAGCTGGCGCAGGGTGGATTCGGCCAGGATCAGTTCGCCGGTCAGGACCACGTCGCTGACGGTGAACACCTCGCCCTCGCGGATGTTGGCGGTGATGAAGATGTCCTGCTTGTCGGGGCTGATCGAAACCTGGGTCGACTCGATGGCGAAGTCGATGAAGCCGCGATCGAGGTAGAAAGAGCGCAAGGCCTCCAGATCGCCCGACAGCTTTTCGCTGGTGTACTGGTTGCGCCCGCGCCAGAAGAACAGCCCGCGCGTGGTGTGGGACTCGAAGTCCTCGCGCAGCTCGTCTTCGCTGAAGCTTTCGTTGCCGACCACGTTCAGGTGGCGGATGCGGGCCTGGTCGCCTTCTTCGATAATGATCGACAGGCCGACGCGGTTGCGGGCCAGTTCGCTGATGCGGGTCTCGACGTCGACGCCGTAATAGCCGCGGCCGAAATACTGCCGGACCAGTTCCTGGCTGACCCGGTCCAGGCTGAGCTGATCGAAGATCTCGCCCTCGGCGATGCCGATGCCGGCCAGCGCCGGCATCAGGTCGTCGTTTTTGATCTGGCGGTTGCCGGTAATGCTGACCGAGGCGATGGCCGGCCGTTCCTCGACCGAGATGATCAGGGTATCGTTCTCCCGGGCCAGCTCGATGAATTCCCTCGACTGGGGGCCGTCGCCGTCGAGGTCGGCCAATTCGAGCAGGCTGAGGATGTTGCCGATCGGGTTGCGGAGGTCGTGGGCGACCATTTTCAGGATCTCGCTTTTCAGGCGGTTGGCCTCCTCGGCGTTCCGGCGTTGCTGGTCGGCCTCGTCGAGGGCCCTGGCAAGGTCCTCGTTTTTGAGTTGCTCAATTTCCGCAAGGTGCTGGGCGCGTTCGGTCTGGTGG
>JBMCIV010000047.1:0-8088 GCA_048616735.1 Wenzhouxiangella sp.
TGGCGCAGTTCGGCCATGTTGATGGTGTGCGGGACCAGATCCTGGCCGAGCCAGGCGCGCCAGGCCTCGGCGTCATCGCTTTGCGCGGTCAGGTAAAAGATCTGGCGCCCGCCCGAGATCAGCTCCCCGACCGCCTGAACGATGGCGCGGTAGCGGTCCGGGTCGCTGGTGGTTAGGGCTTCGTCCATGAACAGCGGCAGTGCCTCGAAACGGCTTTCTAGCTGTTCGATCCAGGCCAGCCGAACCGACAGCATCAGCTGGGCCCGGGTGCCGGTCGAAAGCTGGGCGGCCGACTGACTTTGGCCGCTCTGCGTATCCAGCGCCAGGAACTCGCCGGCGTCGAACTCGAGCCGGTAGCGATGGCCGGTGAAGCGGTTGAGCCAGTGGTCGGCGGCCGCCAGCAGCGCCGGCTCCTGTTCGGCTCGATGGGTGGCGGCCACCTCGTCTAGCAGAAACCGACCCGCGGCCGCCAGCAGGTGTCGCTCCAGCTCGGAGGCCAGCTTGTCCTTCCCCGCCTCCAGCTCTGTCCCCAGATGCTGGAGTTCACGGCGCGTGAGAACATCGGCATGGCGGGTCTGAATTTCGGCAATACGGCGGTTGAGCGCGTCGCGCTGGCTGGCCTTCGCCGTCAGCGCCGCGTGCAGCGAGGTCAACTCCGTATGGCGCTGTTTTCGGGCCAGGTCAAGGAGCTTGCGGTCCTGGCTCAGGCGCTGCTCCAGGCGGCTGATCTCGCGCCCCAGTTCGATCCGCTCGCGCTCCATTTTCTGCCACAGCGGGAACTGCTCGGCCTTGTGGCGCAGCGCCGTCAAATCGTCCGCCCGCACGCCGGCCGCCTCGAACAGAGCGACGATGCGCTGGCGCAGCTGGCTGATGTCGGCATGCAGTTCGCCGATGCGGCGGTTGCGCGCCTGGACCGAGTTGTAGAGCTCGGCGTGGCGCCGGATTTTCGGTATCAGCTGATGCACCAGGCTGGCCAGCGCGCGCGCTGAGACCGCTTCGAGCGCCAGCGAATGGTGTTCCAGCAGATCGCCAGCCTCGCGGCACTCGGCCCGGTAGCGTTCCTTGAGCTGCTGCAGCCGGCTGCGATGGTGGTCGCAGCGCGCCTGGCCCAGCTGCCAGTCCTGAAGATGACGCGACCACAGCAGAAAGGTGGTCTCCAGGCGCTGCTCGGCCGACAGTCCAAGGCTGGCGGCCAGCTCCGAGAGCTGCTGGCGCGCGCGATCCAGGGCCTGGCGCTGGGCGTTGAGCTCCTCGCGCAGGTCGCTGGCCCGGAGCTGGCTGATCTCGTGCTGGGTGGCGGCTTCGAGCTCGAGGTCCAGGCGCTTGAGCCGGGCACGAACCTCGGCCTCGTCCCAGACCAGGGGCGGCTCGATGGCGCTGGCTTCGAAATTCTTCTTAGCACCAGCGCGATCGCGCAGACGCAGCCCGAAACGCACCAGCATGGCCGCCGGCAGCCCGGCAGACAGCACGACCAGCAGCAGCAGCTCGGGCTGGGAGGCAAGCTCGGCTCCGGCCAGCAGCCGGCCGCCGCCGACCAGCGCGGCCAGCGTCAGCGTGGCCCACAACAGCCCCTCCAGCGGGCTCAGGCGGGCCAGCGCCAGCCAGTCCTGCAGGGCCGAGCGGGCGCTGCGAAGATCGTCGCGCGGACGGCCGGTCAAGTTGCGCGAGGCGTGGGTCAGGCCCAGCTGCCCGCCCAGCGCGCGGACGCGCTCGCGCAGGCCGAGGACTTTGTCGACCTGCTTTTCCAGCCGCTCCAGGGTGTCTTGGTCGAGCTGGCCGACCTCGTCGGGGACGTTGCCGCCCAGCCGCCCGGCGGCCTCGGCCACGGCCTGTTCGGCCTGGCGGAGCTGATCGGTCTCGGCTTCGATGCGCTGTTCGCTGGCCGCCAGCCGGTCGCGAACGTCGGCCAGCTCGGCCTGCAGGCTTTCCAGCATCTCGGGCTTGTCCACGCCGGTTTCTGCAAGGCCTGCTTGTTCAGCCTTGAGCGCGGTGTGCTCGAGCACGATCGCCTGTTGCTTGCGCTCGAGCTGCTGCTGGGCCTCGTCGAGGCGCTCGAGCTCATCGCCGCGCAGCCGGTCCATCCCGCCCGGAAATTCCTCGATCAGGGTGGATTCCAGCGCCGAGCGGGCCGCTGCGGCCTCGGCCAGCGCCTGCGCGTCTTCCACCGCGCCGATCCGGGTTGCGGCCTCGGTGGCTTCGCTGAGCTGCTGTTCGAGCTCATCGAGCTGGTCGATGTCGTCTTGCAGCTGGCCGTACTCGCGCTCCTTGTCCTCGATCGCGCGCTGGCAATGCGCGATGTCCCGCGCCAGCTTCTGCGGGCGCGCGGGCGCGGCCAGAGGCGGTTGATCAAGCAGCGCATCGAGATCAAAGCCACCGGTGAGCAGGGTTTTGAGTTCTGCAGCGATATGGGCATCGGTGCGGCCGGGGGCGCTGAGGCCTTCGGTGCTGACCAGGAAAGCGTCGATGGATTCAGCCCGGGGCAGGTTGGGCGGCGTGGTCTTGCCGCCGCTGCGCGTCCAGGTCACCTGGTCGGCGACGCGGTGCGCGCTGAGCGTGCCCTTGTCGTCCTGCCACTGGGCCAGGATTTCGCAGTATTCCTCGGCCGGGTCGGGGTAGAGCACCGCGCGCACCGCGCGCACCAGGCTGGATTTGCCCGAACCGTTCGGGCCGGTGATCAGGTTGACGGTGCCCGGCGCCAGCTCAACGCTGAACGGCGCATCGATGCCCGGCAGGTGGCGGATCTCGAGCGCGACCAGCTTCACTGCGCGCCTCTTTTCTGCGCCAGCAGTTCAGCGAGCGCAGCGCGGGCGGCCCGCAGCAGCCAGTCGCGCAGGGCGGTTTCGTCCAGGGCCGCATCGAGCTCGCGGAACTCCTTCTGGCCGGCCGCGGCGGCCAGTGCTGGCCGGGCACGCGCGATCAGGCCCTCGTGCTCGGGATGGCCGGGGTCCTGGAGAACGAGGATGCGCCGGGCCAGCAGGCCGCTGGGGTCTTCCTGCCGGGCCAGGCGCTCGAGGTCGATTGCCGGTTCAACGGCGATCTGCGTTTTCTGCACGAACAGCCGGACCGGACCTTCCTGCCAGGGACGCGCGGCGGTCACCAGTTCTTCGGCCGCCGCAGTCAGGGCGCGCTCAAAGCGGCAGCGTCCGGTCAGCACCAGGCGCAGCCCGATGACGTCGGGCGCGTAGCGCGCCTCGGCCAGGGCCTGAACGTGCGCGCGACCGGCGGCCAGCACGGCCTCGGCCAGTTCATCGGGCGCGCCCAGCTCGCCGAGATCGACTTCGAGCCGGTCAAAGCGCAGCGGCGCCAGCGGCAGGTGGGTGGCCTCGATCCGGCCGCGCTGCCAGGTCACCAGCCACGGTCCGCGCGGACCGGTGTCGGATGCCCTGAGCGCGGTGACCGAGCCGAGATAGCCCATCGGACGCTCGCCGTCGAGGCGGTCGGGCTGATGGATATGGCCCAGCAGCCACGCGGCCGTGCCCGCCGCCTTCAGCGCCTGGCTGGTGACCGGTGCGTAAGGGCTGTCGCTCTGGTCGCGATCGCAGTGCAGCAGTCCGACAACGCGTTCGGGCCGATCCAGGCGCGGGAGGTCGCGCAGCGGGCTGTGGCGGACGTGAGACTGCGGAAAGGACCAGCCCAGCACGCGCAGCTTGCCGATGCTTTTTTCTTCCCAGCGACCGCCGGCGCCGAGCAGGTGCAGGGGCTCGATTTCGGCCGCCAGCCGCGGCAGTACCAGGGTGTCGTGGTTGCCGGCCACGGCCAGGACCGGAATGCCGGCCCCGGCCAGGCGCTCGATGCCTTTCTTGAGGTCGCCGTAGGCCACCAGCAGATCGCGGCTGCGTTCAACCACGTCGCCGGCCAGCAGCACGCCGTCGACGCCGCGCTCCAGCGCCTCGTCGACGCACCGGGCCCAGGCGGCCTCCGGTCCCAGCTCGGCGCTGCGCGGCGCCAGGTCCGGATGCAGGGCGGCCGGGCTTCGGCCCAGATGGATGTCGCCGACCGCCAGCAGGGAAGTCATGCGCAGGCTCTGGTCATGGTGGGCTGGAATTCATGCGGCCGGATTCGAACGCCAGGGCGGTCAGCCCGAGACCATAGCCGATTACCCGCGGGGCGGCAACACGCCGAGCGCGCTCAGGCGTTGTGGCCATGCATTGCCTGCTCCAGTTCCGCCTCGGCCTGCAGCCATTCGGCCTCCAGGCTGGACTGTTTTTGCTGCAGCGCCTCGCGCTCGCGCAGCAAGCCGCCCAGCTTGGCCTCGAGACTGTCGCCGTAAAGCGTCGGGTCGGCCAGCGCCCGGTCCAGCGCGCGCAGGCGCTCGGCGGCCTGGTCGACGGCGCTGGAAAGGCGCTCGACGCGATTCTTGAGCGGCTTTATGGTCGCGCGCGCCGGCTTTGCCGCCGACCGCGTTCTTGCCGGCTCGGCTTGGCCCTGGCTGCGCGCCGGCCCGGCTGGGGCGGGCCGCTCGCGCAGCCAGCGCCGATAGTCGTCGAGGTCGCCGTCAAAGCGCTGCACGCCGCCGCCATCGACCAGCCAGAAATCCTCGACCGTGTTGTTCAGCAAATGTCGATCGTGGGAGACCGTGATCACCGCGCCATCGAAACCCTGCAGGGCGACCGTCAGGGCGTGGCGCATGTCGAGGTCGAGGTGGTTGCTGGGTTCATCAAGCAGCAGCAGGTTGGGGGCCTGCCAGACCAGCATGGCGAGCACCAGCCGCGCTTTTTCACCGCCGGAGAAATGGCTGACCGGGCCGGTCGCCATATCGCCGCGAAAATCGAATCCGCCGAGGAAGTCGCGCAAGCGCTGCTCGGGGGTTTGCGGGCTGAGCCGGGCCAGGTGGATGACCGGACTGGCATTGGCGTCGAGCTGCTCGAGCTGGTGCTGAGCGAAGTAGCCGACCTGCAGCTTGGGGCTGGCCGTGATCCGTCCAGAAAGCGGCGCAAGCTCGCCGGCCAAGGCGCGCACCAGGGTCGACTTGCCGGCGCCGTTAAGGCCCAGCAGGCCGACCCGGTCGCCGGGCGAAAGGCTGAGCGAGACCCGTTCAAGCACCACGGCATCGCCGTAGCCGAGGTCAACCTGGTCCAGATGCAGCAGCGGATTGGTGGCCGGGGCCGGCGCGGGAAAGGCGAAATCGAACGGTGAGTCGGCGTGAGCCGGCGCCAGCACTTCCATGCGTTCCAGGGCCTTGATCCGGCTCTGGGCGGCGCGTGCCTTGGTCGCCTTGGCCCGAAAGCGATCGATGAATTTCTGGATGTGGGCGATTTCGCGCTGCTGCTTTTCGCGCGCGGCCTGCTGCCCGGCCAGGCGCTCGGCGCGCTGGCGCTCGAAGCTTGAGTAGCCACCGCTGTAGGCGTTGAGTCGGCGGTGCTCGATATGCAGAACCGAATCGACCACCTGGTCGAGAAAGTCGCGATCGTGGGAAATCAGCAGCAGCGTGCCCGCGTAGCGCCGCAGCCATTCTTCCAGCCAGACCACGGTTTCCATGTCCAGGTGGTTGGTTGGCTCGTCGAGCAGCAGCAGGTCGGACGGGCACATCAGGGCGCGCGCCAGGCTTAAGCGAATACGCCAGCCACCGGAGAAGTCCGAGACGGGTTTGCCGTGCTCATCGGCGGCAAAGCCGAGCCCGTTGAGCAGCGACCCGGCGCGGGCGTGGGCGTCGTAGCCGCCGGCTTCGGCTAGCTCGGCGTGGGCTTCGGCAATGGCGTGACCGTCGGCGCGCTCGTCGGCGGCCGCGACCGCGCGTTCGGCCGCGCGCAGGCGCTGATCGCCGTCGGTGACGTAGTTCGATCTCGCCGAGCAGCAGCCGGAACAGGCTGGTCTTGCCGCTGCCGTTGGCGCCGATCAGACCGACCTTGTGGCCCGGATACAGCGTGGCCGAGGTCGACTCCAGCAGGGCTTCGGGACCGTGGCGCAGGGTTATGTCGGAAAGCTGGATCATGCGAATGCATAATGGTAGCCGAACCCGCCTTGCCGCCTGCTTTCAATCCGTGCCTGAAAACGCCGCCGGGGACATCGATACCGCCTACCAGGTCCGGGTCCACCCGCGCGCCCGCCACGTGCGCTTGCGCATGGATCCGCGTGCCGGGCTGGTCGTGACCGTGCCGGCCCGCTTTGATCGGCGGCGCCTTCCCGCGCTGCTGGAAGCGCGCGCCGACTGGATTCGCCAGGCCCGGCAGCGCCAGGCCGCGGCCCGTGCCGGGCTGGATTGTGCCGTGTTGGGTCTGCGGCCGCGACGGGTGGCGCTAGCGGCCCTGGATCGGTCCTGGGCCGTGGTCTACGAACCGGCGCCGCGGCCAAGGCTGGAGTTTCGCGAGGAAGCGGGGAATCTCGTTGGGCTCGTCCTGCAAATCGGCGTCCTCGATCTTGGCCGCCTCCTCGGCAAAGCACTCGATGAACGCGTGGCCGGCCGCCTCAGGCGCTGGCTGATGGAGCGCGCCCAGCGCCACCTGGCCGCGAGGGTGGCGGCGCTGGCGGCCGAACACGGGTTCGCCTACCGCAAAGTCCGGATCCGCAACCAGCGCGCGCGCTGGGGCAGCTGCTCGTCGCGCGGTGATCTGTCGCTCAACATGCGGCTCATGTTCTGCTCGCCGGCGGCCTGCGATTACGTGCTGCTGCACGAGCTGGTGCACACCGTTCATTCCGATCACTCAGCGGCGTTCTGGGGCCGGGTGGCCGAGCTGATGCCCGACTATCGCCACCAGCAGGATAGGCTCCAAGACGTCTGGCTGCGCCTGCCGGACTGGATTTGAAAAATCTCCAACAGCTAAAGAGGGAACAGGCATGAAATTGATTTTCAAGCTGATCGCCGGCATCGTGCTCGGCATCCTGGTCGGGCTGTTCGCGCCGGACTGGGTCACTCGCGTTTTGCTGACCTTCAAGGGCTTGTTCGGCCAGCTGCTGTTTTTCACCATCCCGCTGCTGATCCTGTTCTACATCACCAGCGGCATCGCCGGCCTGCCGCGCGATTCGGGACGCCTGCTGGGGACCACGCTGGGGCTGGCCTACGCCTCCACCCTGGCGGCCGGCGTACTGGCTTTTCTGGCGGCCACGGCGCTGGTCCCGCTGCTGACCGGCGGCGCGCTGGCGGCGGCCCAGGCCGACGGTGCGGCGCCGGAAGCGTTCATCAGCATCGAGATTCCGCCTTTGTTCGGGATCATGAGCGCGCTGGCCGCGGCCTTCATCTTCGGCCTGGGCATTGCCGCCAGCCGCGCCGAAAACCTCCGACGGGTGTTCGACGAAGGCCGCGACGTCATTCGTGCGCTTTTGGTCGGCGCCATCATTCCGCTGCTGCCGTTCTACATCGCCGGGGTCTTCGCCGAACTGGCCGCCGCCGGCACGGTATTTGCGACCCTGCGCACGTTCGGCGTGGTGCTGGCGCTGTCGATCGCCCTGCACTGGGTCTGGATCGTGGTGCTGTTCGTCATCGCCGGCCTGCGCGCGGGCGCTTCTCCGGCAAGGCTGATCGGCGGCATGCTGCCGGCTTACTTCACCGCCCTGGGGACCATGTCGAGCGCGGCCACCATTCCGGTCACCCTGCAGGCGGCCCGCGCCAACGGCGTGCGCGAATCGGTGGCGGCGTTTACCGTGCCGCTGTGCGCGACCACCCACCTGGCCGGCTCGACCATCACCATCGTGTCCTGCGCGGTGGCGGTGATGGTGCTCCAGGACGGGCTTGCGGTGCCGTCGCTTTTGAGCATGATTCCGTTCATCCTGACCCTGGGCGTGGTGATGCTGGCGGCCCCCGGCGTGCCGGGCGGGGCGGTGATGGCGGCGGTGGGTCTGCTCGGCTCGATGCTGGGCTTTGGCGAGACCGCGATTGCCCTGATGATTGCGCTGTACATGGCCCAGGACAGTTTCGGCACGGCCTGCAACGTCACCGGCGACGGGGCGATTGCCTTGATCGTGGATTCGGTGGCGCCGGAAAATTCTGCCGGCCAGAATCCTTCCTGAGCCCGGGCTTTTCTTCGCCGGAAACGAAAAACGCGGCCACTGAGGGCCGCGTTTTTCGGTCCGCTTTTGGCGGTTGCTGTTACTGACCCAGCAGCGGCGCGATCACCAGGCTGACGATGGCCATGACGTTGATGAGGATGTTCA
>JBMCIV010000048.1:0-8036 GCA_048616735.1 Wenzhouxiangella sp.
CATCCGCGCCGAGCGCGCCTGGGTGGAATCGCAGGACTCGCGCGGCCGGTTCGAGAGCGTGGGCTACCGGATCGCCGAATCGGACGGTGCCGGTCAGGCCGTGGTCATCGACCTGCTCAGCCCCAGCAAAGCCGAGCTGGAAGACTTCGATTTCACCACCTGCGACCCGGCCGACCCGGACTGGCAGCTCAAGGCCGGCCGGGTGCGGCTGGACCTGGACAAGGGCCAGGGCGTGGCCCGGCACGCCCGGTTGGAGTTCAAGGGCGTGCCGATCCTGTACTCGCCGTGGCTGAGCTTTCCGCTTAACGACGAGCGCCAGAGCGGCTTTCTCTACCCTCAGATCGGCTTTTCCAGCGACGACGGGTTCGATCTGCGCGCACCCTGGTACTGGAACATCGCCCCGAACCAGGACGCCACCTTCACCCCGCGCTGGATCCAGGACCGCGGCACCATGCTGGCGACCGAATACCGCTTCCTGAGGGCCAGGCAGCGCGGCCAGCTGGACCTGGAAGTGCTGCCCTCCGACCAGCGCGCCGACCGCAACCGCTACTACGGCCGCCTCGACTACCGCGCCACCCTGGCGCCCGGCTGGTGGGCGAGCGTGGACGCGCAGCGGGTGTCGGACAACGACTACTTCGTCGACCTGGGCGGTGAACTGGAGGACTCGGCGGTGCAGTTTCTGCGCTCCAGCGCGCAGGTTCGCGGCAGCGGCCGGCTGTGGTCGCTGTCGGTCCTGGCCGACACCTTCCAGGTGATCGACGAGGCGGTGGGTCCCGGCGCCGAGCCCTATCGGCGCCTGCCGCGCGTGCGCGGCGCTTACGATCAGCCGCTGCCCTGGGGCATGGACTTTGCCGTCGACGGCGAGCTGGTCTACTTCGATCGCGATGCCGGGGTGACCGGCGCTCGCTTCGATCTGTATCCGAAAGTGCGCTGGAACTTTCTGCGCCCCGGCGGCTTCCTGCGCCCCGAGCTGGGTCTGCGCACGACCGCCTACACCCTGGACGGCGCGGGCGTGGACAGCGTGACCCGGACCACGCCGATTGCGAGCATCGACGGCGGCCTGGTGTTCGAGCGCTCGCTGGCCTCGGGCCGCCGGATCCAGACCCTGGAGCCGCGCCTGTTCTACCTGTACGTGCCCGAGCGCGACCAGGACGAGATTCCGAGATTCGACACCGCCGAGCTGACCTTCGGTTTCAGCCAGCTGTTTCACTACAACCGCTTCAGCGGTCCGGATCGTCAGGCCGACGCCAACCAGCTCACGCTGGCGCTGACCTCGCGCCTGATCGAAACCGCCGACGGTCGATCGCCGCTGGATTTCAGCATCGGCCAGATCGTGTATTTCAGCGATCTCGAGGTACAGCTGCCGGGTCAGCCGGTCGACGAGCGTTCGCGCTCGGCCACGGTTGCCGAGGTCAACTGGCGGCCCGCCGACCGGCTGGGCCTGAGCGCCGGTGTGCAGTGGGACAGCGTCGAGAATGAAACCGAAGTGGCCCAGTTCGGTCTCAGTTACCGCGGCCGAAACGCGCGCCAGCTGGCGCTGGGTTATCGCTTCCGCCGCGACCGTCTTGACCAGGTCGATGTGCGCGCGCGCTACCCTGTGCGCTCCGACATGAACCTGATCGGGCGGATCAATTACTCGTTCGAGGAAAGCCAGACGCTGGAAGTGCTGGGCGGGATCGAATTCGAGAGCTGCTGCTGGGCGGTGCGGGTCACGGCGCGCGAGTTCATCCGCGACCGCGACGCCGAGACCCGCCGGGCGGTGTTTCTCGAGCTGCATTTAAAAGGGCTTGGCAGCCTCGGACGTCGTCCGTATCCGCTGTTTTCGGGTCAGCGCTAGATTTTTTTCAAACCATTGCAGGAAAGCGAGATGGGAATGAACATGATTGCAAGACACGCCGCCGCCGGCCTGGCGCTGATGCTGCTTTTGCCGAGCCTGGGCCTGGCCCAGCAGCTGCGCCAGGAGCTTGACGGCATCGTTGCCCTGGTCGAAGAGGACGTCATCCTCAGAAGCGAGCTCGATGCCGCCATCGCCACCATCGAAATGCAGGTGGAGGGCCGCGGTGAGAACCTGCCGCCGCGCCGGATTCTGGAAGAGCCGGTGCTCGATCGCCTGGTCATGACCCGGCTCGAGGTCATCCGCGCCGCGAAGGCGGCTATACGCGCATCATTAAGGCCGGCATCCGCGCCTCGGACGCCAACGTCGACCAGGCCCTGCAGCAGGTCGCCCAGCAGAACGGGATCACGGTCGCCCAGCTGCGCCAGGCGATCGAGTCCGACGGCTACGATTTCGAGGAATTCAGGCGCCAGATCCGCGAGGAGATCCTGTCCTCCGAGCTGCGCCAGCGCGTGGCCGCGAGCATGGACGACATCACCGAGACCGAGGTTGACATCATGCTCGCCTCGGGCGGCGTCGGCGGGGCGGAGTACAACATTTCCCAGATCCTGATCGAGTTGCCCGAAGGCGCCAGCGGCGCCGAAGCGCGGGCCGCCGAGGCCCGCGCCGAGGAGGTCAGGCAAGAGGTGCTCGACGGGATGGATTTTGCCGAAGCCGCGATCAGTTTCTCCCAGGCACCCGATGCGCTGGAAGGCGGCAACGTCGGCTGGCGCCAGGTCAGCACGCTGCCGCCGGTCTTTGCCGAAGCCCTGGAGCCGCTGGGTCCCGGCGAGATCACCGACCCGATTCGCTCGCCCGGCGGTTACCTGCTGCTGCGGGTCAACGACGTGCGCGAGCGCTCGGAGGTGATTGTTCGCGAATACAAGGCGCATCACCTGATGATCGAGCCGAACGAGATCCTGTCGATGGAGGATGCCGAAAGCCGCATTCGCGACCTGCACGAGCGTATCCAGGAAGGCGAAGAGTTCGCCGAGCTGGCCCGGCGCTATTCCACCGATGACTCCTCGGCCAACCTCGGGGGACTCCTGAACTGGTTCCCGGCCGGCCAGTACGGCCCGGATGTCCAGTCGGCGCTCGAAGCGCTCGAGCCCGGCGAGCTCAGCGAGCCGTTCCGAACCGGGTCGGGCTGGCACATCGTGCGCTTAGACGAAACGCGCGAAGCCGACCGCACCGAAGAAGCCCTGCGCCGCCAGGCGCGCGAGATGATCTTCCAGCAAAAGGCCGAGGAAGAAGTCGAGAGATTCCTGCGCCAGCTGCGCTCGGAATCCTTCGTCGAAATCCGGCTCTGATGCCGAGGCGGCTGCTGCTGACCGCCGGGGAGCCGGCCGGCATCGGCCCGGAGCTGGCCTGCCGGCTCGCCGCTGGTCAGCCCGACCTGGCCGTGGTGGCCGATCCGTCGCTGCTGGCGGCGACGCTGGAAAGGCTCGGCGACAAGACCCCGGTGAGCGTGCTGGATTCGGCGGATGCCGCAGCAGCTCCGGGCAGCCTGGCCTGCCTGCCGGTGGCGCTGGTCGCAGCCGCAGTGCCGGGGCGACTCGATACCGCCAACGCGGCCTACGTGGTCGAAACCCTGCGCCTGGCCGCTCACCACTGTCTCTCGCGGCACGCGGCCGGAATGGTCACCGCGCCGGTCCACAAGGGCGTGATCAACGACGCCGGCATTGCCTTTTCCGGTCACACCGAGTTTCTCGCCGAGTGCGCCGGGGTCGATCGGGTGGTGATGATGCTGACGGCCAAAAAGCTGCGCGTCGCGCTCGCCACCACCCACCTGCCGCTGGCGCAGGTCCCGGCGGCCATCACCGTAGCCGACCTGACCCGCACCCTGCGTATCCTCCACGCCGATCTGCGCGTGCGCTTCGATATCGCCGAGCCACGCATCCTGGTGCTGGGCCTGAATCCGCACGCCGGCGAGGGCGGTCACCTGGGTCGCGAAGAGATCGAGGTCATCGAGCCGGTGATCGAGCATCTCAAGGCCGAGGGTTTTCGGCTCGACGGGCCGCTGCCGGCCGACACGGCTTTTTTGCCCGAGCGGCTGGAGAGCGCCGACGCCGTGCTGGCGATGTACCACGACCAGGGCCTGCCGGTGCTCAAGTACGCCGGTTTCGGGCGCGCGGTCAACCTCACTCTGGGGTTGCCGTTCGTGCGCACCTCGGTCGATCACGGCACCGCCCTGGACCTGGCCGGGACCGGTCGCGCCGAGACCGGCAGCCTGGCCGCGGCCATCGACATGGCGCGCCGGCTGTCCGGTCTGGCCGACTGAGCCGGCCGGTGCAGCCGCATCGTCCGCGCAAGCGATTCGGCCAGCATTTCCTGGTTGATCACCAGATCATCGAGCGCCTGGTGCGCGCCATCGCCCCGCGCCCGGACGAGCGCCTGCTCGAGATCGGGCCCGGCGAGGGCGTGCTCACGCGGCCGCTGCTGGCGGCCGGGGCCGAGGTGACGGCGGTCGAGCTCGACCGCGACCTGGCCGCCTCGCTGGCCGATCGGCTGGGCCAGCCGCCGCGCCTGGACATCGTTCAGGGCGATATCCTGGCCACCGATGTCGCCGCCCTGGCCGGTGCCGAGAAACTGCGGGTGGTCGGCAACCTGCCCTACAACATCTCCACCCCCATCCTGTTTCACCTGTTCGACCAGCTGCCGGCGATTGGCGACATGCATTTCATGCTGCAAAAGGAAGTGGTCGATCGGCTGGTGGCCGAGCCGGGCGGCCGGGACTACGGGCGGCTTTCGGTGATGGCGGGCTTTTTCTGCCAGATGGACTGGCTGTTCGACGTGCCGCCGGAGGCTTTCCGGCCGCCGCCGAAGGTGGTCTCGGCCATCGTGCGACTGCGGCCCAAGCCGCTGTCGGAGCAGGATAGGCAGCGGCTGCCGGCGCTGGATGCGGTGGTGCGCCAGGCCTTTGGTCAGCGCCGCAAGACGCTGCGCAACAGTCTGCGCGCGCTGCTGGATGCAGCCGCGATCGAGGCGGCGGGCGTGGACCCGGGCACGCGCCCGGAGCGGGTGTCGCTGGAAGACTTCCTGCGCCTGGCGGCGGCTACCACTCGATGATCTTCCAGTGGGCCGGGCGGACCGGCTCCATGTGTTCGTGGCGCGAGTCGAAGTTGCCGTCGCCGGTGGTGTCGATCAGGTAATACGGCGGGCCGACCTCGGGCACGATGCGGACCATGTAGACCGCGCCGCCGATGGAATACTCCTCCACCGTTCGGCCTTCTTCGCGCCGGATCACGACCTGTGGCTGGATCTGGTCATCCGGGTCCTGGACCTTGGGCGGCAGCGGTTCGGGGATGGGCGGTGGCGGCGGCGCCGGCTCGTCGGGCGGATCCTGCGCCAGCAGCGGTGGCGCCAGCAGTACGACCAGAGCGGTCAGGATGAGACGGAACATGATGGCAATCCTCCAGGCTGCGCGTTGGCTTCGAGTCTAGCAGAGTGGATCGCCGAACCTTATGATGGAGGGCCGATCTCAACCGCAGCCCCTTAAGCCCGCCATGTCCGAAAGCGTTGACCTTTGCCTGATCGACGGCTCGTCCTACCTCTACCGCGCTTTTCATGCGCTGCCGAGCCTGACCAACGCCGAGGGTCTGCCGACCGGCGCCATCTTCGGCGTGGCCAACATGATCCGGCGCCTGATCGAAGAGCACGCCCCGCAGCGCGTCGCCGTGATCTTCGATGCCCCGGGGCGCAATTTTCGCCACGAGCTGCTCGCCGCTTACAAGGCCAACCGCCCGCCCATGCCCGACGAGCTCAGAACCCAGATCGAGCCGCTGCACGAGCTGATCGATGCCATGGGTATCCCGCGCGTGGTGGTGGCCGGCGTCGAGGCCGACGATGTCATCGCCAGCATGGTCGGCCAGGCCCGGAGCCAGGGCATGGAGGTCTTGATTTCGTCGGGCGACAAGGACCTGGCCCAGCTGGTCGGCGACGGCGTGGTGCTGGAAGACAGCATGCAGGGCAAGCGCTACGATGCGGCCGCCGTGGTCGACAAGTTCGGCGTCGAGCCGGCGCTGCTCGGCGATCTGCTCGCCCTGACCGGCGATACCTCCGACAATATCCCCGGCGTGGCCAAGGTCGGGCCGAAGACCGCGGCCAAGTGGATCAACCAGTACGGTGACCTGGACGGCCTGATCGAGCAGGCCGACGCGGTCGGCGGCAAGGTCGGCGACAACCTGCGCGCCGCGCTCGAGCAGCTGCCGCTGGCGCGCCAGCTGGTGGAGCTCAAGGCCGACGTGGCCACGGGCATTGCGCTTGATGAATTGTCCAACGCCCGGCCCGACCGCGCCCGCATGGTCGAGCTGCTGCGCCGCTTCGGCTTTTCCACCTGGCTGCGCCAGTACCAGGAAGACGACGCCGCCCAGAATCCGTCCCGGCTTGAGGTCGAGACGGTCACCAGCCGCGCCCAGCTCAAGGCGCTGGTTGCGGCGCTGCAGGCGGCCGAACTGGTGGCATTTGATACCGAAACCACCAGCCTCGAACCGCTGGACGCCGACCTGGTCGGTTTTGCCTTCGCCACCGAGGCCGACCGGGCCTGGTACCTGCCGCTGGCCCACCACGACCAGGACACCGAGTTCAGTGCGCAGGAAGCCATCGAGGCCTGCAAGCCGTGGCTGGAAGACGCGCAAAAAGCGAAAGTCGGCCAGCACCTGAAATACGACCTCAACGTGCTCAAGCGCGCCGGCATCGACCTGGCCGGGGTGGTCCACGACACCATGCTCGAATCCTACGTCTATCACTCCACCGCCACGCGCCACGACATGGACTCGCTGGCCGGGCGCTACCTGGGTCGCCAGACCACGACCTACGAGCAGGTCGCCGGCAAGGGCAGCAAGCAGCTTAAGTTTGACCAGGTGCCGCTGCCGGTGGCCTCGGCCTACGCCGGTGAGGATGCCGAAGTCACCCTGGCCCTGCACCGGCACCTGTGGCCCAAGATCGAGTCAGAATCGCGCCTGCAGTCGGTCTACGAGAGCCTCGAGATCCCGCTGATCCCGGTGCTGGCGCGCATGGAGCGCATCGGCGTGGCCCTGGACTGCGAGCAGCTGGCCGCCCAGAGCCGCGAAATCGAGGCCCAGCTCGATGAGCTGGTCATCCAGGCGCACGAGGAGGCCGGCGGGGCGTTCAACCTGGGTTCGCCGAAACAGCTCCAGGTGATCCTGTTCGAGCAGCTTGCGCTGCCGGTGGTGCGCAAAACCCCGAAAGACCAGCCGTCGACCGCCGAAGACGTGCTCCAGGAACTGGCGGTCGAGTACCCGCTGCCGCGCACCATCCTGCGCCACCGCGGCCTGGCCAAGCTCAAAAGCACCTACACCGACCGCCTGCCGGAGAAGGTCCACCCGGCCACCGGCCGGGTCCACACCCACTACCACCAGGCGGTCACGGCGACCGGACGGCTGTCATCGACCGACCCCAACCTGCAGAATATCCCCATCCGAACCCCTGAAGGTCGGCGCATCCGCAAGGCCTTCATCGCCCCGCCGGGCAACGTGCTGCTGGCGGCCGACTACTCGCAGATCGAGCTGCGCATCATGGCCCACCTGTCCGACGACGAGCGCCTGCTCGAGGCCTTTGCCGCCGGCGAAGATATTCACCGGGCCACCGCGGCCGAAGTCTTCGACTGCGCGGTCGACCAGGTCTCTGGCGAGCAGCGGCGGGCGGCCAAGGCGATCAACTTCGGCCTGATGTACGGCATGAGCGGCTGGGGCCTGGCCCGGCAGCTGGAAATCGAGCGCAAATCCGCCGATGCCTACATCCAGCGCTACTTCGAGCGCTATCCCGGCGTGCGCGCCTACATGGACCGGATTCGCGCCGAAGCGCGCGAGCGCGGCTACGTCCAGACCCTGTTCGGCCGCCGCCTGTGGACCGACGAGATCCGCTCGCGCAACCCGCAGCGCCGCCAGGCCGCCGAGCGCGCCGCGATCAATGCGCCCATGCAGGGAACGGCGGCCGACATCATCAAGCGCGCCATGATCGACGTCGACGGCTGGATCCAGGCCGAGCAGGCACCGGCCCGGCTGGTCATGCAGGTCCACGATGAACTCGTGCTGGAGGTCGAGCACGCCGCCCTGGCGTCCGTGCGCGAGGCGGTCGTGGCCCGGATGAGCCAGGCGGCGGAACTCAAGGTGCCGCTGCTGGTCGAGACAGGCAGCGGTGC
>JBMCIV010000049.1:0-7955 GCA_048616735.1 Wenzhouxiangella sp.
CATGGGCCGGCTAGCTGATTCTCATGCCCGGTTCGGCGCCGCTGTCCGGGGCCAGCAGCCACGGCCTGCCGTCCTCGCGGCTGGCGGCCAGGACCATGCCCTCCGATACGCCGAAGCGCATCTTGCGCGGGGCCAGGTTGGCGACCATCACGGTCAGCCGCCCGATCAGTTCGCCCGGCTCGTAGTGACCGCGCAGCCCGGCAAACACCTGGCGCTTCGGCCCGCCGAGGTCCAGCTCCAGGCGCAGCAGCTTGTCGGCGCCGTCGACGAGCTCGGCGTTGACGATGCGGGCGACGCGCAGATCGACCGCGGCAAAAGCGGGGAAGGCGATTTCCTCGGCCAGCGCCAGCTCGGGCGCAGCCGAGGCGATCTCCGGTTGGGCTGCTTCCAGGTTTTCCCGGCTGGCCGCGATGACCCGCTCGACCTGTTCGGCCTCGACCCGCTTGAGCAGCGGCTTGAAGGGCTCGATGCGGTGGTCGAGCAGCGGCTGCTCGATGCTGTCGAAATCCTGCAGCGAGGCCGCAAGAAAAGCCTCGGCCGCTGCGGCCGTAGCCGGAATCACCGGGGCCAGCCAGGTCATCATGACCCTGAACAGGTTGATGCCCTGGGTGCAGACGGCGGGCACGTCTTGCGCGCGCCCTTCCTGTTTGGCCATGACCCAGGGCTTGTGTTCGTCGATGTAGCGGTTGGCCTCGTCGGCCAGGCGCATGATCCGGCGCACCGCCATCTGGAAATTGCGCTGCTCGAAGTCCGCCGCGATGGCCTGGTGTTCGTCGACAAAGCGCTGATACAGCGCGGGATCAGGCAGTTCGGCGGCCAGCCGGCTGTGGCCGAACTTGTGGATGAATCCGGCCGAGCGGCTGGCGATATTGACCACCTTGCCGACCAGGTCGGCGTTGACCCGAGCGCGAAAGTCGTCGAAGTTAAGATCGATATCGGCCAGGCCGGTGCCGAGCTTGGCGGCAAAGTAATAGCGCAGGTAGTCTGGATGCAGCTCTTCAAGCCAGGTGCGGGCCTTGATGAAAGTGCCCCTGGATTTCGACATCTTGGCGCCGTTGACGGTGAGAAAACCGTGGGCATGAACGCCGGTCGGGCGACGGATGCCGGCCGCCTCGAGCATCGCCGGCCAGAACAGGCAGTGGAAGTAGATGATGTCCTTGCCGATGAAGTGGTGCATCTCGGTGTCGGTGTCGGGCCGGAGCCAGTCTTCCAGCGCCAGGCCTTCGCGCTCGCAGATCTCGGAAAAACTGCCAAGATAGCCAACCGGCGCGTCCAGCCAGACGTAGAAGTACTTGTCGGTCTCGCCGGGGATCAGAAACCCGAAGTAGGGCGCGTCCCGGGTCACGTCCCAGTCGCGCAGGCGCTCACCAAACCACTCCTGGAGCTTGTTGGCGACCTCGTCCTGGAGGGTTCCGGAGCGCACCCAGTCCTTGAGGCTGTCGCGGAACTGATCCAGGGTGACGAAGTAGTGGTCGGTTTTCTTCATCACCGGGGTCGCACCGGAGACCATCGAGCGCGGTTCGACCAGTTCGGTCGGCTCGTAGGTGGCGCCGCAGGATTCGCAGGAGTCACCGTACTGGTCGGCGGCCCCGCATTTGGGGCAGTGGCCGCGGATGAAGCGGTCGGGCAGAAACATCTCCCGCTCGGGGTCGAAGAACTGCTCGATGGAGCGCGTGGTCACCGCCCCTGAATCGATCAGTCCCTGCCAGATGCGTTCGACCAGGCGCCGGTTGGCCTCGCTGTGGGTCGAGGAGAAGTTGTCGTGCGACAGGCCGAAATCCAGAAAGTCGCGCTCGTGCTCGGCGCGCATGGCTTCGACCAGGTCCTGCGGCGCCACGCCCTGTTTTTGCGCGTGCAGCATGATCGGCGTGCCGTGGGCGTCGTCGGCCCAGGCAAACCAGACCTCGTGGCCGCGCGCGCGCTGGAACCGGGCCCAGATATCGGTCTGGATGTACTCGAGCATGTGCCCCAGGTGGATCGACCCGTTGGCGTAGGGCAGGGCGGCGGTGACGAGGATGCGGCGCTTGGCTGTCATTGAGCAATCGGTTGGCGTGAACGCGGCGATAGGGAGCAAAATTATCGCACGGCCCCGCCGGCAGGCGTTGGCGCTTGGTACCATACGGGACCAGATTCGTCCGGTTACGCCGGGATCGGTTCCAACAGCCCACTCGATAGGAATTTAGCGTTCATGTCCGAAGATCTGCAGTCTCGCCTCAAACATCTGGTGTCGGCCATTCACGACCCCCACACGGGACAGCCGCTGGGTGATGCCGTTCGCGCCCTGGCCGTGGTCGACGGCAAGGTCGCGGTCGACATCGTGCTCAGTTATCCGGCCGCGGGCTGGGCCGAACGCCTGGCGCGGGTCGCGCACGATACCCTGGAGGCCGACGAGGCGGTATCCGCGGTCAAGGTGGACGTCGGCTTCCAGGTCGTCGAACACGCGGTTCAGGAGGGGTTGACCCCGGTGCAGGGCGTGCGCAACGTATTGGCGGTGTCTTCAGGCAAGGGTGGGGTGGGCAAGTCCACCGTGGCCGCCAACCTGGCCCTGGCGCTGCAGGCCGAAGGCGCGCGGGTCGGTATCCTGGACGCCGACATCTACGGCCCCAGCCAGCCGCGCATGCTCGGTCTGAAGGGCGGACCGCGCACCACCGACGGGCAGAAAATCATCCCCATGGAGGCCCACGGTCTGCAGGCCATGTCGATTGGCGTGCTGGTCCAGCAAGACCAGGCCATGATCTGGCGCGGCCCCATGGCGACCCAGGCGCTGCAGCAGATGTTTGCCCAGACCCTGTGGGAGGATCTGGACTATCTGGTGGTCGATCTGCCGCCGGGGACCGGCGATATCCAGCTCAGCCTGTCGCAGCAGATTCCGGTGGCCGGTGCGATCGCGGTCACCACGCCGCAGGAAGTTGCCGTCGACGATGTGCGGCGGGCGGCCCTGATGTTTGCCAAGGTCAAGATTCCGGTCCTGGGCGTGCTCGAAAACATGAGCACCCACATTTGTACCAACTGTGGTTTTGAAGAGGCCGTGTTCGGCAGCGGTGGTGGCGAGCGCATCGCCGCCGAGCTGGGTCTGCCGTTGCTGGGGCAGGTGCCGCTAAACGCCGGCCTCGGCCGCTCCACCGACGAGGGTGCGCCGATCGTGGCGGCCGAACCCGATCACCCGGCCGCCCAGCGTTTCCGCGAAATCGCCCGCCGCACCGCGGCGCTGCTTTCGGTCCAGGCCCGCAACACCGCCGTGCGCATGCCCAGCATCAAGATCGTCGAGTAGCCGGAGTTGTCAGGCCCGCGGCAGGGTGACGCCGCGTTGGCCCATGTACTTGCCGGCGCGGTCGGCATACGAAATCTCGCAGGTCTCGTCGGAGCCCAGGAACAGGAACTGGGCCACGCCCTCGTTGGCGTAGATGCGCGCCGGCAGCGGCGTGGTGTTGGAGAACTCCAGGGTGACGTGACCCTCCCACTCCGGCTCCAGCGGGGTGACGTTGACGATGATGCCGCAGCGGGCGTAGGTGGACTTGCCCAGGCAGATGGTCAGCACGTCGCGCGGAATTCGGAAGTACTCGACCGTGCGCGCCAGGGCGAAGGAGTTGGGCGGGATGATGCAGGTCTCGCCCTTGAAGTCCACGAAGCTGTTTTCGTCGAAGTTCTTGGGGTCGACCACGGCGGAGTTGATGTTGGTGAAAATCTTGAATTCGTCAGCGCAGCGTCCGTCGTAGCCGTAGCTGGAGGTGCCGTAAGACACCAGCCTGCGGCCTTCGCTGGAGCGAATCTGGCCCGGCTCGAACGGTTCGATCATGCCGTGCTGCGTGGCCATGCGGCGAATCCAGCGGTCGGATTTGATGCTCACGGTTGGACTCCGGGGTCAAAGCGAGACAGACTCGCATTCTAGGGGCTTCAGCTCGGCAGCGGGGGCTGCTGGATCAGGTTGACGCTGGTGGTGAACAGCTGGTTGCCGCGGATGACTTCGACCTCCAGTTCGTGGCCTGGCGCAAGCCGGGCGATTCGCAGCATCAGCTCGCGCGCCGATCCGACCCGGGTGCCGTCGGCGCTGAGCAGAATGTCGCCGTCGCGCAAGCCCGACTGCCAGGCCGGGCCGCCGCGGTGGATGCGGGTGACGCGCGCGCCGGGCCGGTTGCGCTGGTCCGGGTCGAAGGTGATGCTGACGTCGATCAGGTCGGCGCCCAGCCAGGCCCGCTGAACCTGGCCGTATTCGATGATCTGTTCGGCGATCTGGTGGGCCAGGCCGGCAGGTATCGCAAAGCCGATGCCCTGCGCGCCGCGATCCTGGCGCAGGGAGGCCGAGTTGATACCGACCACGTCGCCTGCGGGGTTGATCAAAGCGCCGCCGCTGTTGCCGGCGTTGATCGCGGCATCGGTCTGGATGAAGTCTTCCAGGGTGGTGAGGTTGAGCTGATCGCGGCCGGTTGCGCTGACGATGCCCATGGTCACGGTGTGGCTGAGGCCAAAGGCGTTGCCGATCGCCAGCACCACGTCGCCGGTCCGCAGTTCGGTTGCCGTGCCCAGCTGCGCGGCCGGCAGGTCCTCGAGATCCACCTTCAGCACGGCCAGATCGGTGGCCGGGTCGGCCCCGATCAGGCGGGCTTCGGCGGTGCGGCCGTCCCACAGCGCGACGATCACGTTATCGACGCCGGAGATCACGTGCAGGGTGGTCAGGATCAGGCCATCGTCGCTGAGGATCACGCCCGAGCCCAGACCCCGTCGCGGCCGGGTTCGGTCACCAGCGTCCGGGTGTAGATGCTGACCACGCTGGGGGCGGTGCGATTGACCGCATCGGCGAACGAAGCGGGTGAGGGCGCCGCGGTGTTGCTCAGGGCAGGAAGCAGCTCGGGCCGAAGCCACACCGCGACAAAGGCCGCGGCCAGGCCGAGCACAACAAACTGCAGGGTAAAAACAATGAACTTCGGCAAGACGAATCCGCTGGCTTTAAGGCGCTGCAGGGTCGGCAAAGCGTCCAGCGCGTGAGAGTCCCTGTTGTCGGGCCGCCAGTATAATTGCTGTTCGTCTTAATTTTTCGCTAAAATAGCGGATTGCCCGCTTGCACCGCATCCTGTGCCTGGAGCGCGATCCGCGGCGGTCCCAACCTGATCGAGACCTGGAGTGATTCATGTCGGAAACCGAACCGCTTGCCGCCGTCCAGTCGGCGGCAGATCCCTCCCGGCGGCGTCTTCTGTTGGCGTCGACCGGCGTGGTCGGCGCTGTTGGCGTCGGCGCCGCCGCCTGGCCCTTCCTGGCCTCGCTGCGGCCCAGTGAGAAAGCTCGGGTGATCGGCGCGCCGGTCGAGGTGTTCATCGGCAACCTCGAGCCCGGCCAGCTGGCGCGGGTCCAGTGGCGCGGCTCGACCATCGGCATCATGCGCCGCACCGAGCGCATGCTCGCTGACCTGGAGAAGATCGACGATCGCCTGCGTGATCCGGACTCCAGCAACCTCGATCAGCAGCCGGAGTACGCGCGCAACCTGCACCGCTCGATTCGACCGGAGATCCTGGTGCTCAACGTCCACTGCACGCACCTAGGCTGCGTGCCGCAGGTGATTCCCGAGGTCGGCGCGCAGCCGTTCGACGCCAACTGGCTGGGCGGTTTCTTCTGCCCCTGCCACCGATCGACCTTTGATCTGGCCGGGCGCGTCTACGCCGGCGTGCCGGCGGCCAGCAACCTGCTGGTGCCGCCTTACAGTTTCATTGACGATGAAAACGTCATCATTGGCGTTGATCCCGAAGGAGCAGCGTAACCATGGCCAAACCGGCAGGTCCTATCTCTCGCACCGTGGACGCCGTTGACGGCTGGGTCAACGAGCGGTCCTCGGTCAAGTCCTTCTACCGCCAGCACCTGAGCGAATACTGGGCGCCGAAGAACTTCAACTTGTGGTATTTCTTCGGTTCGCTGTCGTTGCTGGTGCTGGTCAACCAGCTGCTGACCGGCATTTTCCTGACCATGCATTACAAACCCGACGCCGAGCACGCCTTCGCGTCGGTCGAATACATCATGCGCGACGTCGAGTGGGGCTGGCTGATCCGCTACATGCACTCCACCGGCGCTTCGCTGTTTTTCGCCGTGGTCTACCTGCACATGTTCCGGGCCCTGATGTACGGCTCGTACAAAAAGCCGCGCGAACTGGTCTGGATTCTTGGCGTGGCGATCTTTCTGATCCTGATGGCGGAGTCTTTCATGGGCTACGTGCTGCCCTGGGGCCAGATGTCGTACTGGGGTGCGCAGGTCATCATCTCGCTGTTCGGCGCCGTTCCCTACGTGGGCGAGGGCCTGGTCGAGTGGATCCGCGGCGACTATTTTGTCGCCGATGCCACCCTGAACCGTTTTTTCGCGCTGCACGTGGTGGCCTTGCCCATGGTGCTCGTGCTGCTGGTGGTGCTGCATCTGGCGGCGCTGCACGAGGTCGGCTCGAACAACCCGGACGGCGTTGACATCAAGGCCAAAAAAGACGCCCAGGGCCGCCCGCTCGATGCCGTGCCCTTCCACCCGTACTACACGGTCAAGGACATTTTCGGCGCCGGGGTCTTTTTGATGATCGCCGCGTTCATCGTGTTCTTCTGGCCCGAGGGCGGCGGCAAATTCCTCAAGCCCGACAATTTCGTGATGGCCAATCCGCTGGTGACGCCGGATCACATCCCGCCGGTGTGGTACTTCACGCCCTTTTACGCGATCTTGCAGGCCGTGCCCGACAAGCTGCTGGGTGTGATCACCATGGGCGTTGCGGTGCTGATTCTGTTCGCGGTGCCGTGGCTGGACCGCAGCCCGGTGCGCTCGCTGCGCTACCGCAGCTGGGTCTCGCGCGTGGCGCTGGGCGTGTTCGTTGTGGCCTTTGTTCGCCTGGGCATGCTCGGTCTGTCGCAGGATTCGAGCACCCTCGAGCTGCGGATCTGGACGTTCGTTTACTTTGCCTTTTTCATCCTGATGCCGATATGGACGAGCTTCGAGAAAACCAAACCCGTGCCGGAGCGCGTGACCTCATGAGTCGATTGAGCCGCATCCTTGCCGCCGCCGCCGTGCTGGCGGCAGCAGGACCTGCCTTGGCCGCCGGCGGCGGCGATCTGGACTCCGCCGGGACCAACGTGTTCGATCGCGCTTCGCTGCAGCGCGGCGCGGCCCTGTTCGTCAACTACTGCATGGGTTGCCACTCGGTTCAATACCAGCGCTATCAGCGCCTGGCCGAGGACCTGGAACTCGGCGACGAACTGGTCGATGAGTTTTTGGTCAAGGGCAACAGCGAGCTGACCGATTACATGAAATCGTCCATGCCTTACGAGGCGTCGGCCGACTGGTTCGGAAAGGCACCGCCCGACCTCAGCCTGACCGCGCGCTCGCGCGGTCCCGACTGGATCTATACCTTTCTTCGCAGCTACTACCTGACCGATAACGGCTGGAACAACACGGTGCTTGAAAACCCCGCCATGCCGCACGTGCTCTGGGACCTGCAGGGGGTTCAGCGCGCCGTGACCGAAACGGTCAGCGACGAGGAGGGCAACAATCGCACCCGCATCACCGGGCTGGAACTGGACGCCGAAGGCAGGCTGGCGCCCTCGGAATACGACCGCGTCGTTCGCGACATCACCGCCTTCATGGAGTACGTCGCCGAGCCGGCGATTCTCAAGCGCGAGCGGATCGGCGTTTGGGTGCTGCTTTTCCTTGCGGTGTTTACCTTCCTAGCCTACCTGTTGTACGTTGAGTACTGGAAGGATGTAAAAAAGTGAAGCCGGCGCGGTTTGGCCGGATTCTAACTCAGCCCACAGGAGAACGCTGCCGATGATGGCCCTGTACTCGTCCGAGAACTGCCTCGACTGCCACCGGGTGCGTTTCATCCTGGCTGAAAAGGGCATCAACGTCGAAATCATTCACGTCGAGCAGGACCGGGCCGCCACCGCGGATCTTGCTGAACTCAACCCGTACAGCGAGACCCCGACCCTGGTCGACCGCGACAT
>JBMCIV010000050.1:0-7945 GCA_048616735.1 Wenzhouxiangella sp.
GGCGTGTATGCGGCCTTCAAACACTGGGATATCGGCGACCTGATCGGTGCGGCAGGGAAGGTGATGCGCACTCGCACCGGTGAGCTCAGCGTGCACGTCGACGAGCTGCGCCTGCTGAGCAAGTCGCTGCGTCCGCTGCCGGAGAAGTGGCACGGTCTGAGCGACCAGGAAACCCGCTACCGCCAGCGCTACGTCGATCTGATCGTCAACCCCGAGGTGCGCGCGACCTTCGTGCGAAGAAGCCAGGTGGTGCGCGCGATCCGCGACTTTCTCGACCGCCGAGGTTTCCTGGAAGTCGAAACGCCGATGATGCACCACATCCCCGGGGGCGCGACGGCCCGGCCCTTCATCACCCACCACAACGCGCTGGACCTGGACCTGTATTTGCGGGTGGCGCCGGAGCTGCACCTCAAGCGGCTGGTGGTCGGCGGCCTGGAAAAAGTCTATGAGATCAACCGCAACTTCCGTAACGAAGGGGTCTCGACGCGCCACAACCCCGAGTTCACGATGCTGGAGTTTTACTGGGCCCACGCCGACTACAACGACCTGATCGCCCTGACCGAAGAAATGCTGCACGAGATCGTCACCCTGATGCCGGGGTTGAAAGACGGCCGGGTGGTTTACCAGGGCGAGGAAATCGACTTTGGCGACCGGTATCGTCGTCTGAGCGTGGCCGAGGCGGTGGCCGAGCATTCTCCGGACCTGGCCGATGCCGACCTGCGCGACCCCGAACAGCTGCGCGCGGCCTGCGAGAAAGACG
Organism: Wenzhouxiangella sp.; assembly: GCA_048616735.1. GTDB lineage: Bacteria > Pseudomonadota > Gammaproteobacteria > Xanthomonadales > Wenzhouxiangellaceae > Wenzhouxiangella. The sequence goes on from JBMCIV010000050.1 coordinate 761, forward strand.
GCATCCACGTCGATTCGGCCTGGGGCTGGGGCCGGCTGCTGGTGGAGCTGTTCGAGCATCGCGTCGAAAGCCAGCTGATTCAGCCGACCTTTGTCACCGGCTACCCGATTGAGGTCTCGCCGCTGTCGCGCCGCAACGACGACGACCCCGAGCTGGCCGATCGTTTCGAGCTGTTCGTGGCCGGGCGCGAGATCGCCAATGGGTTCTCCGAGCTCAACGATCCGGAAGACCAGGCCGAGCGTTTCCGCGCCCAGGTCGCTGCGCGCGATGCCGGCGATGCCGAGGCCATGCACTTCGACCATGACTACATCCGCGCCCTGGAATACGGCATGCCGCCGGCGGCCGGGGAGGGTATCGGCATCGATCGGCTGGTGATGCTTTTGACCGACTCGCCCTCGATTCGCGACGTGCTGCTGTTTCCCTATCTGCGCCCGGAGGCCGAGTGACGCCCGCCCGGGGCTTGACCGCGGGGCTGGCGGCGCTCATGGTAAGCGCCATGAGCTTTGCCAATCCCCCGCTGGAGCTGGTCGATTCGCTCGACCTGGAGCGCTACCAGGGCCGCTGGTACGAGATCGCGCTGCTGCCCAACCGCTTCCAGAGGCGCTGCGTCTCCGACACCAGCGCCCGCTATCGTCTGCGCGAAGATGGCCGCGTTGAGGTCACCAATCGCTGCCGCCAGGAAGACGGCAGCTGGCGCGTTGCCCAGGGAGTCGCCCGCAAGGCCGACCCGGACGGGCCGAACGCCGCCCTGGAAGTTCGTTTTGCCCCGCGCTGGCTGGCGTGGCTGCCCTTTGTCTGGGGAGATTACCGGGTCATCGCCCTGGGCGAGGACTACGAGTACGCCATGGTCGGGTCACGGAACCGGAAGTATCTGTGGATTCTGGCCCGCCAGCCCGGCCTGGATCCGGACGTGCTGGCGCGCCTGCGCAGCCATGCGCAAGCGCAGGGTTTCGACGTCGACAATCTGGTCATGAGCGCGCACAGCGATGACCCGTGAGGTCTGCGTCATCGGGGCCGGCTGGGCCGGACTGAGCGCGGCGGCTGAATTGCGTGCGGGCGGTCTGGACGTGGTCGTGGTGGAGAAGGCGCGCGGGCCGGGCGGGCGCTGTGCCACCCGCCGACAGGACGGCTTTGCCTTCGACCACGGCGGCCAGTATTTCAGCGCGCGCTCCGAGGCCTTTACCATCGCCGTGGAGGACTGGAAAAGCCGCAGGCTGGTTGCGCCCTGGACGCCGGAGATCAAGGTTTTCGGCGCGCGTCCGAAGCTGAACAGGTCCGCCCCGGCCGAGCGCCTGGTCGGGGTGCCGGGCATGAACGCCGTACTCAAGCACTTGAGCGCCGGTCTCGACACCTGCTTTGGCTGGCGGGCGGGGCAGGTGCGGCGCTCAGGCGATACCTGGCACATCCTGCGCGACGACGGCCGCGACGAGATCGAGGCCCGCGCGCTCCTGGTCACCGCCCCGCCTCAACAGGCCGCCGATCTGCTGCGCGAGTGCAGCACGTTGGCCGAACGGATCGAAGCCGTGCCGATGAACCCGTGCTGGGCGGTGATGCTGGGCTTCGAACAGCGCTTGAAATGCGAGTTTGACGCCGCTTTCGATAACGACGGCCCGCTCTCCTGGCTGGCCAGGAACTCGTCCAAGCCGGGGCGCTCGGGCGAGGCCTGGCTGGTGCATGCTTCTGCGGACTGGTCTAAGCGTTATCTGGAGGCGGAGCCGGACTGGGTGGCCGACCAGTTGTTGAAGGCGTTTCGCGCCCGCGTGCCCGGCGCAATCGATCGCTCACCGCTGCTGGTCCGTGCCCATCGCTGGCGCTATGCCCTGGCCCCGGAGCCGCTCCAGCAGAACTGCCTGTTCGACCCCTCGCGCGCGCTCGGCGTGGCCGGTGACTGGTGCGCCGGCAACCGCATCGAAGGCGCCTGGACCAGCGGCCGCGCCGCGGCCGACGCCCTGCGGCGCTGGTGTGAAGGGCAGGACTGATGTGCTCGTCACCGGCGTGCCGCGCGGCGGAACGACGCTGGTCGGCGCGCTGCTGGATTCGCTGCCCGACACGGTCTGCCTGAGCGAGCCGGCCTGGCAGTGGCACAAGGCCACCGGGGGCAAACTGGACATTGGCCCGGATCCGCGCGGCGAGGTCTTTGCCAAGTGGCTGGTCGGTGATGTCGTCGACCTGCGCCGGCGGCTGCTGGCCGGCGAGGAAATCCTCGATCGCCGGTCGGTCGACAACCGATCGCCGACCAACTACCACGGCGCCAGTGATGATGCGGGACAAACCGGTTGCTCGGGCGTGCAGGTGCGGCGTTTCTCGCCCGGTCGGCTCGAGCCGGACTTCACCCTGGCGATCAAGCACAACGGGCCCTATCTGACCGCGCTGGGCCCGCTGCTGAATCTGGACTATTTCACCATCATCGGGGTCGTGCGTCACCCCATCGATGTGATTCACTCCTGGCGCTCGCTCGATCTGCCGGTCAGCCGCGGCAAGATGCACGATGCCGCGCGCTGCTGGCCGGAGATGGCGCAGGCCACGGCCGCTGGCGATCTCCTGAAGCGCCAGGTGCTGATCTACGATCTGATCTGTCAACGCCTTTATGCCTGTCGCGAGCAGCTAACCCTGCTGCGCTACGAGGACGTGCTGGCCGATCCGGCCTGCGTGCCCCGCGCCATCGGCGTCGACACGCCGCCGGCGCCGGGTCTGGTCGGCAAGCCGACCCGGACGGTGAGCGAACAGCAGCGGCGGGTGATTGCCGATGCGCTTCTCAGGTACGGCCATCACTATCGCCGGTTCTATCCGGATGCGGGCCAGGCAAGCTGATGGCCGGTCCGACTTTTTTCGTCAGCATCGCGGCCTTCTGCGACCCTTTTCTCCGGTTCACGATCGAGTCGGCGTTTGCCCGGGCCAGCGAGCCGGAGGCCCTGGTGCTGGGCGTGATCGACCAGGGAGTCGAGGCGCTAGGATCGTGGCTTGCCGAGCAGCCGTTTGCCGATCGTGTCCGCTACCTGCATATCGATCCGCTGCACTCGCGCGGGGTGTGCTGGGCGCGCCACCTGGCCCAGAGCCTCTACGACGACGAGGACTGGTACCTGCAGGTGGATTCGCATACCTGGTTTGCATCGGGCTGGGACAGGGTCTTGCGCGCGCACATGGACCGGCTCACCCGTCTGGCCGAGCGGCCCGTGCTGAGCATCTATCCGCCGGGTTTCGAATTTGATCAAGATGGCCAACCGGTGCAGAAAATCGGGCGCATCGAGAGCGTGGCGTATTTCACCCCCAAGCCCGACCAGGTGCTGAATGCCGACAACCGAGTATTGACCTTCCGCGTGGCCTACCACCAGCTGCCGCTGGGCGCTGGGTCTGGCGAGGACTGGTTCTACGGGCACGGCTTTCACCTGGCCGGTGGCTTCTTGTTCGCGCCGGGTCGCTTTGTCCGGGAGGTCCCGTACGACCCGCAGTTTTATTTCCACGGCGAGGAGCAGGGGCTGGCCCTGCGCGCCTTTACCCGCGGCTGGGCCTTGTTCACGCCGCAGTTTCACCGGGTGCCGCTGTTTCACCTCTACAAGATGCCGGCCTCCGCTTCGCCCAACCTGCACTGGCGCCAGGACCTCGAGACGCGCCGCAGCATCAAGTGGCCGGAGCGGCGCAGCCGGGCCCGGAAGCGTTTCAATGACCTGGTGACAGGACGGCTGGAGCCGCCCTACGGGTTGGGCGAGGTGCGATCGCTGGATGACTTCGCCGCGCTCAGCGGCATTGATTACTTCGGCCTGGAGATCCGCCCGCCTCGGGTCGAGCTGGTGGTGGCACAGCCGGTCGCTGGCTGAACTCAGACCGCCTCGAGCTGCAGTGCGCCGTCGGCGCGGCGGCGCAGCCGCAGCAGCCGGGCCTGTTCGCCCGTCACCTCGCACACGCTGCCGGTCTCGCCGTGCCAGTCGCCCAACACAATGCGATGGCAAGACTCGCCGTTGATCTCGAACTGATGAATGCCGGGGCGGTGGGTGTGTCCGTGGATCAGGCGACGGATGCTTAAGTCCTGGAAGCACTGGACAACGGTGCCGGCATTGACATCCATGATCTCGGGCGAGGCCCCGCGGTTGCGCGCCCGGCTGATGGCGCGCGCGAGGCGGGCCAGCACCCTTCGCCACCACAGCGGGCGTGACAGCATCCGCTCCTGCCAGGCCGGGTCGCGAACCTTGGCCCGGAAGCGCTGGTAGTCGAGATCGTCGGTGCACAGAGTATCGCCGTGCATCAGCGCGGTGGCCGGGCCGTTGGTTTCGAGCATCAGCGGTTCCCGGCAAGGCTGCATGCCGGCCCGGGCGCAGTAGGCGTCGCCGAGGAGGAAATCGCGGTTGCCGGGCAGGAAACGCACCGCGATGCCGCTGTCGGCCAAGCGGCGCAGGTCTGCGGCCACGGCATCGGCCAGGTCATCGGCACCGTCATCGCCGATCCAGACTTCGAACAGGTCGCCGAGGATGTACAGCGCGCGGGCCCGGCGCGCCGGGCCGCGCAGGAAGTCCAGCAGCAGCCGGGTCGTTTCGGGTCGGCCCGCCTCCAGGTGAAGGTCGGCGATCAGATAGACCGGGCCCGGGTCGATCAGACGATCACTCAGGAAGCTCGACCCGCTCGATGATGACGTCCTCGACCGGCACGTCCTGGTGCATACCGCGGCGGCCCGTGTCCACCGCACGGATGGCGTCGACCACGTCCATGCCCTCGCTGACCCGACCGAAGACGGCATAGCCCCAGGCCTGGCCCGAGGCCTTGCTGCGGTGATTCAGGAACTCGTTGTCGGTGACGTTGATGAAAAACTGCGAGGTCGCCGAATGCGGATCGTTGGTCCGGGCCATGGCCAGGGTGCCGCGCTCGTTGGCCAGGCCGTTGTCGGCCTCGTTCTCAATCGGCTCACGGGTTGGTTTCTGCCGGAAATCGGTATCGAATCCGCCGCCCTGGATCATGAAGTTCGGGATCACGCGGTGGAACAGGGTGCCATCGTAGTGGCCGTCGCGGGCGTACTGGATGAAGTTGGCGACCGATTCGGGCGCCTTGTCTTCGAACAGCTCCAGGGTGATGGCGCCGTAGTTGGTATGCAGGATCACAGTGGGGTTCTCCGTGGTCGGTTCATTGGAGGCAGACGAGTCGGGGGCTTGAGCCACTGCCAGCACGGGCAGCAGCAAACAGAGCGAAAGCAGGATTTTCATGGTTTCGTTCCAGCGGGTCTGTTCAGGGTCGCCAATGATAAGGCTTTTGTCGCCGGCGTGGCGTGGTTGGCGTTGTCGGGGCGCGTTGGCCTAAAATGGACCCATGACCAAGGTATTCGATGAACGCAGTGACGGCTTCCAGGCGGTGCGCTTCGACGGCAAGTGCCTCGAGCTGATCGACCAGCGCCTACTCCCCCACGAAGAGCGCTGGCTCCAGATTGACCGGGTCGACGCCGTGATCGCAGCGATCGCCGAGCTGGCGGTGCGCGGGGCGCCGGCGATCGGGATCACCGCCGCCTACGGTGCCGTGATTGCCGCCAGGGCCCGAGGCGACGACCTGCGCGGCTGGCTGGCCGATATGCAGCGCCTGGAGCAGGCCCGTCCGACCGCGGTCAACCTGGCCTGGGCGGTGGCGCGAATGCGCGCCGTGATTTCCCGGATCGGCAGGCTCGATAGCGATGCGCTGACCGACGAGGCGTATCGGATTCACCACGCCGATATCGAAGCCAACCGGACCATGGCCAAAGCCGGCAGCGCCGTCATCGAGCCGGGCAGCGGTGTCCTGACCCACTGTAATACCGGCTCGCTGGCCACCGGCGGGATCGGGACCGCGCTGGGTGTGGTGCTCGAAGGGGTTCGCAGCGGCCGCGTCGAGCGCGTGTATGCCGACGAGACTCGACCGTGGCTGCAGGGATCGCGCCTGACGGCCTGGGAACTGGCCCGCGCCGGGGTGGACTTCCAGGTCCTGATCGAAGGCGCCGCTGCCGCGCTGATGGCCAGCGGAAAAGTGCACTGGGTCATTACCGGCGCCGACCGTATCGCCGCCAACGGTGATGTTGCCAACAAGATCGGCACCTATGCGCTGGCCGTGCTCGCGCGCCACCACGGGGTGAAAATGATGGTCGTGGCACCGTCGTCGACCGTGGATCCGGCGATGGCGAACGGGGAGGGCATCGAGATCGAGCAGCGCGATGCCGCAGAAATCTGGCGCGCGGCGGGGATTGAGTCCGTGCCGTCCGGTTTTGCCGCCTGGAACCCGGTTTTCGACATTACCCCGGCTGGACTGATCGACTGCATCGTCACCGAGGCCGGTGTCTTCTACCCGGCCTACGACTTCACTCAGACCTGATCTGCCCGCGCCCCGGTCGTTCATTGCGAGACCGGATCGGCAACGCTCGGCCGGGCATGTGCGGTGCGGGCCTGCGCCACCATCAGGCTCATCAGCACGAGAGCCCCGAACACGGATAGGGAGGACGCTGCAAGCAGTGGCTCCAGCGCGCTCAGGGCGACGCCGCCGCTGTAGAGAAGCAGCAGACCGGCGACCAGGCCGACCACCCCCAGGTGATGGCCAAGCCACTGGGCAGCGACCAGCAGGGCGGGCCGCTTGCCCAGCCACAGCCGACCGATCACGGCATAAGCAAACGACAGCAGAAAACCGACCAGCAGCAGATGGGCGTGGGCCACGGCCTGGCTGTGGTCCTGGCTGGCCGCCATGTAGATTCCGAGGCCCAGCCCGAGCAGCGCATAGACCAGCGCTGCGAGCAGATGAAGATGATCGACGGTGGTGTGCATGGTTCAGATGTGCTCCTTAAAAAAAGCCGGGCGGCTGCCCGGCCCAATGGGGTCTGATGTTGTTTGAACGATGCGGCTATTCAGCCGGCGCTGGCGGTGCGAATTCGCAGCTGACGTCAGGATTGAAGTTGGCAAAAATCCCGTCTGGATTGGGTTTGCCGAGCCAAACGTGCAGCGCCCAGATATCCAGGTGGGGGTTGTACTGCAAGGCCTGCCCCAGAATCTCGGGCGGCTCCTCGCTCAGCGGCCCAGGAACGATGTATTCAACGCCGAGAAATTCCATCGAACCGTCCGCGGTCGGGGCATACAGCAGGACTTCCGGGCGCAGCAGCGAAAGGGTGGGGGCAAACTCAGGCTGGCCCAGTTCCTCGAGGTTGGCGACGTGGAACCCCATTCCGCCCAGCGGGCTTTCCACGCATTCGCT
>JBMCIV010000051.1:0-7897 GCA_048616735.1 Wenzhouxiangella sp.
GGCCCGGCCACTGACCAGATTGATCAGCGAACGCATGACCATGCGGTCCTTGCGGGCCGCATTGAGCAGCGAAAGCATGAGAACCTCAGGCTTGGCCATGGATTTGAAAGCAACCGCCGGACACATCCATCAGCTTACCCCGGCCGAATAAAAAACCCAAGCAGAATCAATGGGAAGAAAATCACGCTCCGCACCCTTATTCGTGATCAACCGCGGTCAGCAGCGACCCGACCCGGTCCATGGCGCGGGCCAGAACGGCATGGATTTCCGCGACCGAAATCGGCGCAGTGGCAAGTCCGGCGGCCGGGTTGGCGACCACGCACAGGCTGGCGTAATCCAGCCCCGCCTCGCGCGCCAGGGCGGCTTCAGGCATTGCCGTCATCCCAACCAGGGTACAGCCGTCGCGAGCCATGCGACTGATTTCGGCCGCGGTTTCCAGGCGCGGCCCCTGGGTGACACCGTAGCAGCCGCCGGCGTGAAGCCCGATACCGGTGCGCGCGGCCGCCGCCGCCAGCAGCGCGCGCACGTTCCCGGAAAAAGGCTCGGCGAACTCGATATGCTCCAGCGGATGTTCAGCGCTGTCGCTGAAGCTCTGGGCCCGCCCCCAGGTGTAGTCGATCAACTGATCGGGCACGACCAGGGCGCCGGGCTGCAGGGCCGGATCGATGGACCCCACGGCATTGATGGCCACGACGCGGGTCACGCCGAGCTCGGCCAGAACGGCGATGTTGGCCCGGTAATCGACCCGATGCGGCGGAATCCGGTGGGGCCGCCCGTGGCGGGCAAGCAGCCAGGCCTCACGCGGCCCCAGGCTAACGCGCGCCGGCACGGCCGAAGGCCTGCCCCAGACCGTCGTCAGCGGCCGTTCCTCGAGAGTCTCAAACAGCTCCAAGGCCCCGGTGCCGGCGATGATGCCCAGCGTAGCGGTCATGCCGGGCCTTCCTCGGGCAGCGCCCAGATGGCGTCAAGCTGTCGCCAGTACCCCTGCCAGTCCATGCCGCAGCCGAACACGTAGCGATCCGGCACCGTCAGCGCGGCGTCGTCGACCCAGTCGCGCGCCAGCCCGCGGTCGTGCTGTTTGAGCGCCAGCACCGCCGTGACCACCTCTTCAGCGCCGTCTTCGAACAGGCGATTGCGCACGGCCTGCACGGTATGGCCCTCGTCGAAGATGTCATCGACCAGCAGGATGCTGCCGCTGACCTTCTCCGGCCAGCGACCCCAGTGCAGCTCGCCGCCGAAGGTCGCGCCGCGGTAGCGGGTGGCGTGAACATGGTCCATGGCGAAGGGAAAATCCAGCCGCCGCGCCAGTTCAACGGCCGGATAAAGGCCGCCGTTCATCAACACCACCAGGGTGACCGCTTGGCGATGAGCCAGGCGCAGGCTCAGGCGCTCGGCCTGATCGTCCAGCGCCGCCGAAACCGCACGGGCCGAAACGATGCAGTCGGATCCGGCAGGCCAGCGGCCGGGAAAGCGTTCAGACCGATCCATCGCCGACCTGTTCTTTTTGATCATGCTCGCGTGCCATGTGTTCGGCCTGCTCCAGCTTGACTGTGCGCGTGGGAAAGGCAATCTCGGCGCCGTGGGAAGCGATGATTTCGCCAATTTTCAAAAGCACGTCTTCGCGCACGCCATGATAAGTCGTCCACACCGTGGTCTTGGTGAAGCAGTAGACCATGATGTCGAGCGAGTGCGGACCGTAGACGTTGAAATGAACCATGGTGGTCTGGGTGGCGTCGAGATCCTCGTGGTTTTCGATCATGGTGCGAATATCGTCGATCACCGGGCGGATGACGTGCTGATCCTGGTAGCGCAGACCGATGTGTTCGAAAATCCGGCGATGACTCATGCGCGAAGGGTTCTCGACGGTAATCGTCGTGAACGTGGCGTTGGGCACATACATCGGCCGCTTGTCGAACTTGCGGATGGTGGTCATGCGCCAGCCGATTTTTTCCACCGTGCCCTCGATCTCCTGATCCGGGGAACGGACCCAGTCGCCAACCGAGAACGGTCGATCCATGAACACCATGAATCCACCGAAGAAATTGGCCAGCAGATCGCGGGCGGCCAGGCCGACGGCAATGCCGCCGACCCCACCGGCGGCGAGAAAGCCCGATATGGGGATCTCGAGGATGCTCAGGATGGTCAGGGCGCCGGTCAGCACCACGGCGATGCGCACGATCCGTCCCAGCACGCTGACGGTGGTGATGTCGAACTGGACGTTGCGCTTTTGGCGCTCGTCGATGTAGGCGTTCTCGAAACCGGTGGCCAGGCGGAAGAAAAACCAGGTTGCGGCCAGCACCAGCCCCAGCTGCTGCAAGGCGTTGAGGAAATCGCTGGAAAAATACAGCAGATCGGTGTGCGGGGTCATGACGCGCGCCGCCATCACCAGCCCCGGCCACCAGATCAGCAGCGAGACCGGCCGCTTGCCGGCATAGACCACACCGTCGTCCCAGTGGCGCCGGGTTTTCTGGGCAAATTTCTCCAGCCGATGGATGAATCCGCGGTAGAAAAACTCCAGCAACAGCGCGGCCAGGATGATCAGGAAAGCCTGCAGGGCCCAGGCCGGAATACCGATCAGGCCACCCACGCGGTCGAGATACTGCGTCATTGATTGGTTCCGTTCAAAGCTTTGAGTGAATCACGCCAGGCGCGGAATTCCGGCACCAGCAGTTGTTCATCCATGCTCATCATGGCGCGGCCGTACAGGCTGGAAAAACGCTCGCTGGCCACCCGCGGCAGGCTCGGATCCTGATCCAGCAGCGCGGCGACCGAGCCCGGGTCGCACACAAGCGCCAGCTCGCAGCCGGCAGCAAAAGCCTGCTCCAGACGCTGGCCCAGATCACCGGCCGGGGCCGCGCCCAGCATGTCCAGATCATCCGAAATCACCAGCCCCTGGAAACCCGCCGCGGCGCGCAGCTCCGACTGGATCCAGCGGGCTGAGAATCCGGCAGGCCGATCATCAACGTCCGGGTAGCAGACGTGGGCCATCATGACCGCCGACAGCCGCTCAGCCAGCGCGACGAACGGTGCCATATCGTCTGCCAGCTCATCGAGCGGGCGCCGATCGGTGACCACGCAGTGATGCGAATCGGCCGCGACCGAACCGTGTCCGGGAAAATGCTTGCCGCAGGCCGCCATGCCGGCGTCCTTCATGCCGGCGATGTAGTAGCGGCCCAGCTCGATTACTGCGGCCGGATCGCTCGCCAGCGCCCGATCACCGATCACCCGGCTGCCGCGGTCGAGGTCCAGCACCGGCGCAAAACTCAAGTCCACGTTCAGCGCCAGCATCTCGGCCGCCATGACCCGACCGTGGCGATAGGCCAGGTCGCAGGCCCGGTCCGGCCGGCTGGCAAACCAGCGCCCGAGCAGCCCCAGCGGCGGCAGCGGAGTCAGTTCCGGCCCACGGAAACGCTGCACCCGGCCACCTTCCTGGTCCACCGCGACCAGCAGCCGCGGCGACTTCAGCGCCCGGATCTCGGCGGCCAGGGCACGGACTTGCTCGGCCGTGTCGAAATTGCGCGCAAACAAAATAACCCCGCCAACGGCCGGGTGCTGAAGCCGCTCGCGCGTTGCCTCGTCCAGCTCCAGGCCGTCGATGCCCACGATCAGCGGTCCCACCTCAACGACTACGTTCATGAGCGCTCGAACAAGGCGATGGACTCGACGTGGGCGGTGTGCGGAAACATGTCGGCGATACCGGCGCTTTTGAGTTCAAAACCGTGGCCGGCGACAAGTTCGGCGGCATCGCGCGCCAGCGTGGCCGGATTACAGGAAACGTAGACCAGCCGCCGGGCCCCGCTGCCGGCCACGACCGGCAAAATCTCGAACGCGCCCGAGCGCGGCGGGTCAATCAGGGCCGCATCGAAACCCTGTCGAAACCACGGCCGGGTCGAGACGTCGGCGGCCAGGTCGGCGACGTCGAAGTCGACGTTATCCAGGCCGTTGGAACGCGCATTCGAGCGGGCCGCCTCGATCAGCGCGGCCGAACCCTCCACCCCGGTCACCGCGCCCGCGCGGCGGGCCAGCGGCAAGGTGAAGTTGCCCAGGCCGCAAAACAGGTCGAGCACCCGTTCATCCGGACCCGGCGCCAGCAGCGCCAGCGCGCGTTCGACCAGCAACGCGTTCAGGGGCGCGTTGACCTGGATGAAATCCTGGGGGTGGAACCCCAGGGTGAGATCGAAAGCTTCCAGGCGGTAGCGCAAGCCGTGCGCTTGCGGCCACAGACGATGGACCGTTTCCGGGCCCTTGGGCTGCAGATACACGGCGATGCCCTCCGACTCCGACCAGCGCTTGAGCACCATCAGATCGTCCGGGGTCAGGGCGCGCAGATGGCGGATGACGATGGCCGAACCGTCGTCCCCGCTCGCGGTCTCGATCTGCGGCACCGCATCGGCCACGCTCAGGCCTCCGATCAGCGCCGACAGGCTTTCCAGGCGATGACTGAAATCCGGGTGCAGAACCCGGCAGTGGCCGACATCGGCCACGAAGCGGCCCTGTTTTTCGCGAAAACCGACCAGCACCCGGCCCTTGCCCCTGACCAGGCGCGCGCTCAGGCGGCTGCGCCGCCGATAAAACCAGGGTTCGGCCGAAAGCGGCGGCAGCCATTGTCGCGGCGTGACCCCTCCGATTCGGGTCAGGTTATCGACCAGGCGCTTGTGCTTGAAGGTCAGCTGGGCCTGGTGGTCCAGGTGCTGCAGCGCGCATCCGCCGCACTGATCGAACCAGGGACAGGCCGGGGTGACCCGGTCAGCCGAGGGCGCGACGACCTCTGTGCAAAGCGCTTCGTCGTAGCGCCGGTTGCGCTCGATGATGCGCGCCAGCACGGTCTCGCCCGGCAGCGCCCCGTGGACGAAGACGGCCTTGTCCTCGACCCGGCCGACGCCGCGTCCATCGTGACCCAGATCGGTGATTTCGACCCGAACCGGCTCAGCCGGCAGCCTGCGGCGATTCCTCCTGGCCATGGGGTTAAAACGGTCTTCGACGAAGGTGATCGAGCAAGCTACTTGCGCGTCCAGTTGCCGTCGTCTTGCTGGTAGATCCAGCCTTCGCGCGCGTTCGCGATCCAGCGGCGGGCAAAGGTCTGGCGGATTTCGTCTTCCCATTCCGGATGGCCGTTGGCCACGGCAATCTCCCGATAGACGGCCCGGCGATCGGCATTTTCCTCAGCCACGACCCGCTCCAGATTACGCCGCTCGCCCAGGCCGATGGCGCTGCGGTCGCGGATCTCGACCAGGCCGTCGTTGGACAGGCCGATGGCGCCGGCGTCGTACCAGTCCGCCAGGTGCTGGCTGTGGCGCTCGGCCATGCGCTGCTTGATCGTTTCCACCTGCGGCGTGTCGATATCGATATTCGGAGACTGCGCGTGGGCGCGGGCAACAAATAGATCCGACAGCCGGAAACCGGTCGATTCGGGTCGTTCGGTCGGGGGCGCAGGCGGGTCATCGCCGCGCTGCCGTCCCTCCTCGCCCAGCACATCCTGGATGAAGCGGTCGGCTGCCTGCTCGGCGGCCGCCTCCGGGAAATACACGTTGATCGTCACGCAGGCCGCCAGGGTCATGACCAGGCCAATGCTGAGCAGGGAAATCGATCGCGTCATCTGTTCGTGCTCCTGTGGCTTGGCGGCAACGCCGCCCGTTTGACTGGCACTCCAGCTTGCGGGGCCATGCTTGAATCGCGCCTGAATAGTGTAACGCCTCAAACGGCGGCCAACGCTTCGGCCAGCGTCCTGAAGCCGCGTGCGGTCAGCCGTGCGCGCACGCCCTTGAGGTTGCCTTCCGGGACCAGGGCCTCGGTAAAGCCCTGGCCGGCGGCCTCGCGCAGGCGCTCCTCGCCGTTGTAGACCGGGCGCAGCTCGCCGGAAAGGCCGATCTCGCCGAACGCGACCAGACCTTTGGCCAGCGGCGTTTCGCGCAGCGACGACTTCAGGGCCAGAGCGATGGCGAGGTCGCTGGCGGTTTCGCTGACCCGGATGCCGCCGGCGACGTTGACGAACACGTCCTGATCGCCGATCTGGATGCCGGCATGGCGGTTCATGACCGCCAGCAGCAGCGCCAGGCGGTTGGGATCGATGCCCACGGCCACCCGGCGCGGGTTGGACAGCGTCGACGGCGCCACCAGGGCCTGAACCTCCACCATCAGCGGCCGGGTGCCCTCGCGGGTCACCAGCACGCAGCTTCCGGCCGCGGGCGTTTCGGCACCCGAAAGAAAGATCGCCGACGGATTGGCAATGGCCTTCAGGCCCTGCCCGGTCATGGCGAACACACCCAGCTCGTTGGCCGCGCCAAAGCGATTTTTGACCGCCCGGATGAGGCGGTAGCGGCTGCCGGAGTCAGACTCGAAGTACAGCACCGCATCGACCATGTGTTCAAGCACCCGGGGGCCGGCCAGCGCGCCTTCCTTGGTCACGTGGCCGACCAGGACCACGGCGCAGCCGGTCTGCTTGGCGAACTGCACCAGCCGGGCGGCGCATTCGCGCACCTGGGCGACCGCGCCCGGCGCCGACTGCAGGGAGTCGGTCCAAAGCGTCTGGATCGAGTCGATGACCATGAACGCCGGCTTGTGTTTCGCCGCCGTGGCCAGGATAACCTCCAGCCGGGTTTCGGTCAGACACTGCAGGCGCGCCGGATCAAGACCCAGCCGCCGGGCCCGCATCGCCACCTGCGCCGCCGACTCCTCGCCGGTCACGTACAGGCTGCCGTGCCCACCGGCCAGCGCCGCCTGGGCCTGCAGCAACAGGGTTGACTTGCCAATGCCCGGATCGCCGCCCAGCAGGACCACCGAGCCCGGCACCAGGCCGCCGCCTAGGACCCGGTCGAGCTCGCTCAGGCCCGAGGCCAGGCGCTGGCTGGAATCCTCGGCCGGGACATCGGCCAGGCTGGTCACCACGGCCGAGGCCGTACCCGTCCAGTTGCCGCGCTGTCCCGGGCCGGCCCGCGCCGTCGGCGCCGCGGCGGTTTCCTCGAGCGAGTTCCAGGCGCCGCAGTCGGCGCACTGTCCCGACCATTTCGGGAACGCAGCGCCACATTCGCGGCAGGTGTAGGTTGTCTTGGGCTTGGCCATTTGCGGTATTTTAGGCCCATGACGCGCGACGAGCAGCCCATGATCGGAGAGTCTCCCGCCTTCCTCGAAGTGCTGGAGCAGGTTTCCAGAGCCGCCGCCATGAATCGCCCGATGCTGATTGTGGGTGAGCGCGGCACCGGCAAAGAACTGGTGGCCGAGCGCCTGCACTACCTTTCGCCGCGCTGGGACCAGCCGCTGATCAAGCTCAACTGCGCGGCCATCAGCGACAGCCTGCTGGAATCGGAGCTGTTCGGTCACGAGGCCGGTGCCTACACCGACGCCACCCGCGCCCGGCTGGGTCGCTTCGAGGCCGCCGACGGCGGCAGCCTGTTTCTCGACGAGCTGGCCAGCACCACGCCCGCGGTGCAGGAAAAAATCCTGCGGGTCATCGAATACGGACAGTTCGAGCGTCTGGGCTCGTCGACCACCCGCACCGTCGACGTGCGCCTGATCGGTGCCGCCAACGTCGACCTGCCGGCGCTGGCCGCGCACGGGCGCTTCCGCTCAGACCTGCTCGACCGCCTGGCTTTTGACGTGATCACGCTGCCGCCGCTGCGCGCGCGAGCCGAGGACATTCTGCCGCTGGCCGAGGCTTTCGCCATGCGCATCACCCGCGAGCTGGGGCGAGAACTGTTCGCCGGCTTCAGCCCGGAAGTTACTCAACGCCTGCTGGACCACGACTGGCCCGGCAACATCCGCGAGCTGAAAAACGTGGTCGAGCGCGCCGTCTACCGCCACGAGGCGATCGCGGAGCCGGTCACCGAACTGGCGCTGGACCCTTTCGATTCACCCTGGCGGCCGGTCGAAGAGCGGACCGGCGAGGCTGCCGGCGCGGGCC
>JBMCIV010000052.1:0-7889 GCA_048616735.1 Wenzhouxiangella sp.
ACGAGGCCGCACAACCCGAAGAAGTCCCGTCGCGGCGCACCCGAACCGTGGTTGATCGGCGCTCGCCGTCGCAGCGCCCGGCCACGTCGGTATCGAGGCCGGCGCCGGCGCGTCCGGGCGCGGTTGCGACTGCGCCGCCGGTGGTGCCCGAAGGGCAACGCGAGCGCCTTGTGAGCGATGCCGAACAGGCCCAGCGTCTGATCGAGGCGCAGGCGCGCCGGTACGAGCGCCCGTCGCGGCCGGCGGCAACAGCGCCCGACCCGGCACCGGTCGAGCCGGAGGAAGCTGAATGGAGCCCGGACCGCGCCGAGCACCTCGAGGTCTGGGAGCTGCCGCTGTCGGTCCGGCGCGAGCTTCCCGACCTGAATCTGAGCATTCATGTCTTCAGCGCCGAACCGGCTGAGCGCTTCGTCCTGATCAACGGTGAACGTCGGGCCGAGGGCGCGGACCTGGGGGAGGGCGCGCGCCTGGCCGAGATCACTCGCCTGGGGGCCGTGGTCGATTTTCGCGACTACCGTTTTCTGCTCAAGCCGTGAGAATGATCGAGCCGGCAGACTCGGCCGGCCCGCCAGCCTGGGCCTGGCCGTGGCTGCTGACGCTGATCTCCCTGGCCATGGTTTCGGTCAGCGCGGCCTACCAGCTCGGTGAGCTGCAGGCTTCGGCGGGCTGGCTGGCGCTGTGGAGCTTTCGCCCGGACGACATCATCGCCGCGCTGGCCGATCCCCTGGCGCATTCGTCGCTGCTGATCTTCAGCGGTCTGTTCACGGCGCTGCTGCTGCACGTGGACTCGGTCCACCTGCTCGGCAACCTGGCCTACCTTTGGGCGTTTGGCGTCAGCGTGGAAAAAGCCGTCGGTCACTGGCGTTTTGCGCTGCTGTTCTTCCTCCTCGGCGGGCTGGCCAACCTGTATGCGGCCTGGCAGCTGTACGGACTCCAGAACCTGCCGGTCATTGGCGCCAGCGGCGGCGTTTCGGCCGTCATCGGGGTCTATCTTGGGCTGTTTCCGCGCCGCCGCATGGGCCTGTGGCTGCCGCTGGGGCTGTATCTGCAGTTTGCCCGCGTGCCGGCCGTGCTTGTCATCGGCTCATGGTTTACGCTGCAGATGATCTACAGCGTGTTCGGCCCGACCGCGCACGGCGTTGCCTGGTCGGCCCACCTGGCCGGTTTCGTGCTGGGGCTGGCCGCCGCGCTGGTGCTGCGCCTGCTGCCGGGCCGGCTGCGGTTGAGCTATTGACAAGGGCAAACCCCAGCGTCCGTGGCGACCTTCACGCTGCGCCGGCCAGGCGCCGTCGTGCCAGCGTCCCGGCGCTGGCTGAGCGGGTTCGTGTGTGCTAAGGTTCGCCGCTGTTGACCCGCCTGTGTGGAATGCCGCCATGTCTCGGATGATCCGGCCCCTGGTCGTGTTGTTCTGCCTTCTGGGCCCGACCGCGATGGTCCAGGCGCAGACCAGCCAGCAAGGCTTCTGGGACGCGCTGACGGCCCTGTGCGGCAAGGCGTTCGCCGGCCAGATGACCGGCTTCTCGCGGCCCGCAGACGACGCCTGGCTCGGCCAGCAGGTGGTGATGCACGTTCGCTCATGCAGCGAACAAGAAATCCGCATCCCGCTGCACGTCGGCGCGGATCGTTCGCGCACCTGGGTGCTCACCCGGCGCGCAGGCGGCCTGCGCCTGAAGCACGATCACCGCCACCAAGACGGCAGCGAGGACGCCGTGACCTGGTACGGCGGCCACACCACCGATCCTGGCCGCAGCTGGCGCCAGACCTTCCCTGCCGACGACTTTTCCAAGGCCTTGTTCCTGGCCCAGGGGCTGGAGGCGTCGGTGGCCAATTTCTGGTCGCTGGAGGTCCGGCCCGAGCAGGCGCTGTTTGCCTACGAGCTGGTCAGGCCGGGGCGCCATTTTCGCGCCGAGTTTGACCTTGATCGGCCGGTCGAGCCTCCGCCCGCCCCTTGGGGAAACGACTAAAACCGCCAGTATTCAATAGCCTATCCGGGGACAAAACATGAGCGAAAAAGACAACAACAGCGCCTCTTCACCCAATCCCGACCTGCATAAAGTCCTGCCGGGGAAAAGAACCTGGCTGGAGCGCCTGCTGGGCGGGATCGAGGTCGTCGGCAACAAACTGCCCGATCCGGCGGTGCTGTTTTTCCTTCTGATGATCATCGTCTGGGTGCTCTCGGCGGTGCTGGCGCCGATCCAGTTCGATGCCGTGCATCCCTCGACCGGCGAGGCCATCCAGGTCGTCAACCAGCTCTCCGGCGGCCAGATGGCAAATTTCCTGGTCAACATGGTCCAGGTGTTCGTCAACTTCGTCCCGCTGGGCGTCGTGCTGGTGGCGCTGCTCGGCGTCGGCGTGGCCGAACACACCGGCTTCATCAACGCTGGTCTGCGGCGCCTGCTGGGCTGGACCTCGGTCCGGCTGCTCACGCCGATGCTGATCCTGGTCGCCATCGTCTCGCACACGGCGGCCGACGCCGGTTATGTGGTCGTCATACCGCTGGGCGCGGTCATGTTCTACGCCGCCGGGCGTCATCCCCTGGCGGGAATAGCGGCCGCGTTTGCCGGCGTTTCCGGCGGCTTCTCGGCCAACTTCATCCCGTCGGCCATCGATCCGATGCTGGCCGGGATCACGGAGTCTGCGGGGCAGGTGCTCGATCCCAATCTGCAGGTCAATCCGCTGGTTAACTGGTTTTTCATGGCCGCTTCCAGCGTGATCGTGATCGCCGTGGGCTGGTGGTTGACCGACAAGGTCGTCGAGCCGAGGCTGATCAAGGACACCCCGGTGGACGGCGATATGTCGCAAATGCCCAAGATGGAGGGCTTAAGCGAGGGCGAAGCGCGCGGGCTGTTCTGGGCGACCGCCAGCGTGGTGCTGGCCATTGCCTTGCTGACGGTGGCGGTCTTGCTGCCCGACTCGCCGCTGCGCGATCCCGACCCGGCGCTGGCCTTCCACGAGTCCATCACCTCGTTCGGCGCGCCGCTGATGCGCTCGATCGTGCCGCTGATCTTCATCTTCTTTCTGAATCCGGGCATTGTCTATGGCTACGTGGCCGGCACCATCGACAACCACAAAGACATCATCAAGGGCATGACCAAGGCCATGGAGTCGATGGGCTACTACATCGTCATGGCCTTTTTCGCCGCCCAGTTCATTGCCGCGTTCAGCGCTTCGAAACTCGGCATTCTGCTGGCCGTCAACGGCGCTGAGTTCCTGCAGGCGCTCAACCTGCCGGCCCAGCTGACCATCGTCGGCATTGTCGGGTTGACGATGTTCGTCAACCTGTTCGTGGGCTCGGCCTCGGCCAAATGGCTGATCATTGCGCCCATCTTCGTGCCGATGTTGATGCAGCTGGGGATTTCGCCGGAGTTGACCCAGGCGGCCTACCGCGTGGGTGATTCCACTTCCAATATCCTGACCCCGCTGCTGCCGTACTTCCCGCTGGTGGTGGTTTTTTGCAAGAAGTACTTCAAGGGCGCCGGCATCGGAACGCTGATCTCCATGATGCTGCCGTACGCGGTCGCGCTGGCGATCATCTGGACGGCGTTTTTGCTGCTCTACTGGGCCCTGGGTCTGCCGCTCGGCCTGCAGGCCAGCTACGTCTACCCCTGATCAGCGGTTCTGGGGGCTTGCGGTCGGCGACTCGTGCGCCGGCCGCGCCGGGGGGAGGGCAAGGCCTGGAGGTTGCGATGCGCTTGACGCGCCCGGCGGCGATTTGACCAGTTCGCTGATCGTTACCAGAGCGACGTCCCCGGCGTCCAGTCCCGGCAGCACCCGGGCCAGAAACGCCAGCGTTTCGGGATAGGGATGAGCGATGGCAATCGCCTGTCCCGACGTCCGGGCGCGCTCGAGCAACCGCATCCAGGCCCCGGCGATGGCTTCGGGTGAGCGGTCGTGGTCCAGAAACACGCGCCGCTGGCCTACCGCGATGCCGGCCCGCGCCGCCTCATGCGCGAGCTGGCTGTGCGGGGTGGTGCGGCTGTCAACCACAAACAGCGGGGCCTCGCGCTGGCGGTTGAGCAAAACCAGACCTTCAACGAGCCGCCGGGTGGCCGCGGCATCGGCGGTGAACGCGCTGCCCTGGTGGTTGTTCAGGCCAACCGCCAGCGGCACCTGGCGGGCGGCCCATTCCAGGTGTCGGTGCATGCGCTCGGCCGACCAGTCCAGACCCGGGCAGAGGGTGACTTGGCAGTCATCGGGTCCGGCGTGGCTTAGCGGCAGATGGATGAGGACCTCGCGTCCCTGCTGCGCTGCGGCCAGCGCCACCTGCCTGGCCCCGGGTGCGTCCGGGATAACGCCAACGGCAACGCGCGGATCAAGCTCCAGCGCCGCGCGGTCCAGCGCCGGCTGGTAGCCCAGATCGTCGATCACGACGGCGACCAGGGCCGATGGCCCGGCTGTCGCCGCGCTTGCAAGCAGGCTCACCAAGGCCATCGCCGGCATCAGCTTTGCCTGGGTGCCGTTCAAGGGGCGCTGACCCAGGCCGACGGGTCGACGGCCTGACCGTCGCGCCGGATCTCGAAGTACAGACCATCGGTATCGGCGCCGCCGGAACTACCCACCGCGGCAATGACGTCACCCGGGTTGACCCAGCTGCCCACCCCCTTGAGCAGGGTTTCGTTGTGCCCGTACAGGCTCAGCACGCCATCGCCGTGATCGATGATGGCGAGCATGCCGTAACCGCGCAGCCAGTCGGCGTAGGCCACCCGGCCGTGGGCGATGGCGCGAACTTCGGCGCCGGCCGGCGCCTCCAGCAGCCAGCCGGTCCACTCGAGCTCGCCGCCGCGCGGGTCGCCGAAGCGCTGGATCAGGCGCCCCTGCAGCGGTGGCTCCAGCGTTCCGGCCAGTTCCAGGATGGAAGGGACGTCGACATCCATTGGAACTTCCCTGAGCGCCCGGGCGAGTTCATCGATCAGGGCTTCGAGTTCTTCAGCCTCGCCGCGCAGTCGGGCGATGCGCTCGCTGTCGCTGCTGATGCGCCTGCTGATCTGGCGCAGCGCCTGGTCGCGGTTGGCGCGCTCGCGCTCGATGCGCGCAGCGGTTTCGGCCTGGCTGGCCTCGAGCGCGGTCAGGCTGGCCTGCTCGCCTTCGAGCTCGTCCTGGTCGGCCAGCAGTAACCGCTGTTGGCCCTGCAGCTGTTCGATCAACGCCAGGCGCTGGCGCGAGAGGTGGCCGTGGTAGGCCAGGTGGCGGCGCAGCCGACGCGGATCCTGCTGGTTGAGCAGTAGCTGCAGGCGCGAGGGCATACCTTGTTGATAGACCAGCTTAAGCTGCGTGGACAGCCGCTCGGCGGTCTCGGCGACGGCGACGCGGCCGCGCTCGATTCTTGCGCTCAGCGAACGGATGCTGGCCGTGGTCTGCTGCAGTCGATCCCGGGTCTCGCGCCGGGCCTGGACCGCTTTCGCCAGCGCCCGCTCGGCCTCGGCCAGGGCCTGCTGGCCGGCGTCGCGCTTTTGCAAATCGGCGTCCAGCCGCGCCTGGATACGCTCGATCTGGGTGCGGATCTCTTCCAGATTGCGCTCCAGTTCGGCCGGGTCCTGGGCCCATGCATCGAGCCCGAAGACGGTCAGCACTGCAGCCAGAAGCGCACTGGCGCGCAGCTCACCCCAGGCCATCGAGCAGCACGCGTCCGGTCATCGCCGCGGGCTGATCCAGGCCAAGCAAGGCCAGCAGGGTCGGGGCAAGATCGCGCAGGCTGCCGTCGTCGATCCGCTCTGGCCGGCGCGGCCCGTAGTAGAGCAGGGGCACCGGATTGAGGGTATGGGCGGTATGCGGCTGACCGCTGTCGGGGTCGCTCATCTGCTCGACGTTGCCGTGATCGGCGGTGATCAGCATTTCGCCGCCGACTGCATCGATCGCATCGCGCACCGCCCCGAGCAGGCGATCGACGGCTTCAACAGCACCGATGGCTGCCGCTAGGTCACCGGTGTGCCCGACCATGTCGGGATTGGCCACGTTGCACACGATCAGCCCGTGGCGCTGCTGGTCGATGCACGCGACCAGCTTGCGCTGCAGCTCCGGCGCGCTCATTTCGGGCTGAAGATCGTAGGTGGCGACCTTGGGCGAGGGGACCAGGATGCGCTCCTCGCCGGCAAAGACCTGCTCCTGGCCGCCGTTGAAGAAATACGTCACGTGGGCGTACTTTTCGGTCTCGGCAATGCGCAGCTGCTTGATGCCGGCCCGCGCGACCACCTCGCCGAGCAGGTCCGGCAGGGTTTCGGCCGGAAAGGCGACCTGGCAGGGCAGGTCGTCCTGGTAACGGGTCATGGTCACCATGGCCGCCAGCGACGGGCGCGAGGCCGGAAATTCGCCAAACGACGGGGCGCACAACGCGCGGCTGAGCTGGCGCGCGCGGTCGGCGCGGAAATTGAAAAAAATCACCACGTCGCCGTCGGCGACCGGCGCCCCGGAGCCGATCAAGGTGGGCTGCACGAACTCATCGTCCTCGCCCCGGGCGTAGGCCGCCGCCAGCGCCGCGGTGGCGCTGTCGGCGCGCAGCGCGCTGTCGGCCTCGACGATGGCCTGCCAGGCCCTGTGGGTCCGGTCCCAGCGCTGATCCCGATCCATGGCGAAATAGCGGCCGCAGACGCTGGCCAGGCGCGCACCGTCGATTTCCTCGACGGCCCTCTCAAGCCGGCGCAGGGAAGCCTCGGCGCTGCGCGGCGGCGTATCGCGGCCGTCGACAAACGCGTGCACGGCGATCGAACCAACCTTCGCCTGCCTGCACAAATCCAGCAGCGCGAACAGGTGGTCCTCGTGGCTGTGCACGCCGCCGGGGGAGACCAGGCCCATCAAATGGACGGTGCCGCCGCTGTTCTTGGCCGCAGCCAGGGCTTGACCGAACGCCGGGTTGGCGGCGAACTCGCCCTCGGCGATGGCCTTGTTGATCCGGGTCAGCTCCTGGTAGACGACGCGACCGGCACCGATGTTCATGTGTCCGACCTCCGAGTTGCCCATCTGGCCGTCCGGCAGCCCGACTTTTTCGCCCGAGGTGTCCAAAAAGCCGTGGCGGCACTCGGCCCACAGCCGGTCCCAGTTTGGCGTTGTCGCCTCGGAGATGGCGTTGTCCGGCGCCGGGGCGCGATACCCCCAACCGTCGAGGATCAGCAGCAGCAGTGGCGCAGGTTGGTTCATGGTGGTCCTTGGATTGCCGCGGGCGTTGTGGAATTATTTCACAGCCGCGCTTCAGGTGCTGGCACGGCGTTGCCGAATGGCTGATAATGGGGAGTTTGACCACGGGCCTCTTGACCGGCATGGACCAATTCATCGAATTTATCGGCAACAACCTGCTCTTAAGCGGGCTTTTCGTGGCCGTTGTTGTGGCCTGGCTGGCCTGGGAGGCGGCGCGTCTCGGCCGCAAGTGGAAAGAGCTGAGCACGCTGGAGGCGGTCAGGCTGATCAACCGCGAGGATCCGCTGATCATCGACGTGTCCAATTCAGACGATTTTGCCAAAGGCCATATCAAAGGCGCGGTCCATATGCCCCCCTCGCGCATCGAGTCGGGCAACCAGCAGCTGCTGCGGCAAAAAGAGCGGCCGGTTTTGTTGTCCTGTCAGCGCGGGCAAATTTCGCCGCAAATGGCCAACCGACTGGTCAAGCTCGGCTTCGAGCGCGTTTACGTGCTGGCCGGCGGGCTGACCCAGTGGGTCAGCGACAACCAGCCGCTCAGTCGCCACAAGGACAAAGCCGGCAAGAAAGGCAAATCGCGCAAAACCCAGGCTGCGGCCGATAACGAGCAGAATTGAGCCGGGGATGCGCTATCCTCTGCCTTATTCATCATCACACTCATCGAAGATAAAGGATTCACATGGCTGAAGAAACAGCGGAAAACGCCGCCGAAGCCCAGGCGGGCGCGGGCGAAAACAGCGGCATGCAGATGGTCATGCAGCACA
>JBMCIV010000053.1:0-7848 GCA_048616735.1 Wenzhouxiangella sp.
GGCGCTGGCGCTGGGCAAGCTGGGCGTGGATGTGGATATTCTCACCCGCCGGATTCGCGATCCCGAATGGCAGGGCTTCGAGCAGACGCTGGATGATTTCGGCCAGCTCGCCGACCGGGTTCGCATCGTGCGCCTGCCGTGCGGCGGCGATGGGTTTGTGCCCAAGGAGGCGCTGTGGCCGCACTTACCGGAGATGGCCGACGCCATTGCCGATTTCTACGCCCAACAGCCCCCGGATTTCCTGACCGCCCACTACGCCGACGGCGGCTACCTCGCCGTTCTGCTCAAGGGCCGCCTGGGCGTGGGGTTTACCTTTACCGGGCACTCGCTGGGCGCGCAGAAGCTCGACAAGCTGATCGGCAGCACCGGCAAATCCTTTGACAGCCTCGATCAGCGCTACCGCTTCGCGCAGCGCATCGACGCCGAGCGGCTGGCGATGGCTGCTGCCGATACCGTGATCGCTTCGACCACCGATGAGCGCATGGGCCAGTACGGAAACCCGCTTTATGCCGGCGCGATCGATCCGGCCGACGATCGCCGTTTCCGGGTCATTCCGCCCGGCATCAATAGCGCCATTTTTCACGCCGATCCATCGCAGGATGAGCGCGCGATGCGGGCCCGGCTGAGCGCCCGGATCAGAAATCCCGGGCGGGCCCACGTGGTGGTGGCCAGCCGGCTGGACCCGAAGAAAAACGTCGCCGGCGTGGTCGAGGCCTTCTGCCGCAGCCCGGAACTGGCCTCCCGCGCCGACCTGGCGCTGTTCGTGCGCGGCGTGGACGACCCCTGGGCAGGCATCGAGGCGCTGCGCGCCGACGAGCAGGCCGTGCTGGGCCCGATTCTTGATCGCATCGCCCAGGCCGGACTGACAGAGCGGGTCAGCTTTATCAACGCCCGCTCACAGCGCGAGCTGGCCGCCGGCTACCGGCTGTTTGCCGCCAGCGGCTCTGTGTTTGCGCTGCCCTCGCTGTTCGAGCCGTTCGGGCTGGCGCCGATCGAAGCCGCGGCCTGCGGGCTGGCGGTGGTCGCCACGCGCAACGGCGGGCCGTCGGAGATTTTCGCCGGCGGCGCCGGGGTCCTGATGGACCCGGAAGACCCCGACGACATGGCCCGGGCCTTTGTGCAGGGACTGGATCACAGCCCGCAGCTGGCCCGGGCCGGCATCGAGCGCGTGCGCTCGAGCTATACCTGGGACAAGACCGCGGCCGCCTACCTCTCCCAGATCGAGGAAGACCGCCGTGTCGGGGCCCGCGCGCTGGAAGTTGCCGCACCGGTGCTGGACGCCAGCGAGCGGATCAGGGCCTACCTCGACAAGGCTTAGCTTGCCTGGATTGGCGCGCCCTTCAGGCCGGGGGGCGCGGGATATGGGTGTAGTCGGGCGGCTGGTAGCGGCGCTCCTGGCCCAGCATTTCGCGATTGACGACCACGATGCCGCCGTCGGTGACGTGAAAGCGCGCCTGGTCGGCGGCCCGATCCTCGCCGATCACCGTCCCGGCCGGCACGATGCAGCCGTTGTCGAGCAGGACGTTTTTCAGGCGTGAGCCGGAACCGATCTGGCAGCCCGGATGAACCAGCGCGCCGTCGAGTGCGCAGTCGGCCTCGATGCGGCAGTCGTTGAAGATCAGGCTTTTGCGGATACTGGAATCGGAGATCACGCAGCCGTTACCGACCATGGACTCAACCACGCTGCAGCCGCCGCCCGGCCCGTGATCGGTGAATTTGGCCGGTGGACCCTGGACGGGGTAGGTAAAGATCGGCCACTGCAGCTCGTGGACGTCCAGCGGCGGGTCGTCGGTCAAAAGCTCCATGTTGGCCTGGTAAAGCGCATCCAGCGTGCCCACGTCGCGCCAGTACGGTTTGCCGCTGACCGCGCGCTGCAGCGGAAAGGCCAGGACGCGGCGTCCGGCCGCGATCGCGCCGGGAATGATGTCCTTGCCGAAATCATGGCTGGACCCCGAATCTTCGGCGTCCCGGGTCAGCGCTTCGTGCAGAAACTCCGAGTTGAAAACATAGATGCCCATGCTGGCCAGGGCCCGGGTGGGATCATCCGGCATCGGCTCCGGCTCGGCCGGTTTTTCGGCGAATCCGGTGACCCAGTCGCGCTCGTCGACCCGCATGACGCCGAAACCGCGGGCGTCTTCGAGCGGCACGACGTTGCAGGCCACGGTCATGTCGGCCCCGCTGCGGGCGTGCTCGGCCAGCATTTCGCCGTAGTCCATCTTGTAGATATGATCGCCGGCCAGGATCAGGGTGTAGGTGTGATCGTAGGCTTCGACGATGTCCAGGCTCTGGAAAACCGCATCGGCCGTGCCCTGGTACCAGCTGTCGTCCTCCAGCCACTGCTGGGCCGGGATGATGTCGAGGATGGAACCGTAGTCGGTGTTGAGCTTTTTCCAGCCGACCATGAGGTGGCGGATCAGCGAGTGGGACTTGTACTGGGTGAGTACCGCGATCCGGCGAATATCGGAATGCAGGCAGTTAGAAAGGCTGAAATCGATGATCCGGAACTGACCACCAAACGGAACGGCCGGCTTGGCGCGCCAGTTGGTGAGCATTTCAAGACGGGTGCCGCGCCCGCCGGCAAGGATCAGGGCCTGGGTCTGCCGGGTCAGGCGACTGACGTAGCGTGCCGAACTCATTTGTCAATATCCGTATGCCAACCAGACTATAGCGTAACGAATCTGGCTGTGGATGGTGAACCCAGGGCGGATATAAGGGCGCCGCGGAGGTCCGCGGCGCCGTTGCTTGCTATTAGCTGGCGTCTTTCGCCCGCCGTTTTAACGCGCGAGCAGGTTACCGGTGTTCAGGCCAAATCGCATGCCGATGCCGAAGACGTTGTCGTCGCCCTGGACGTCGCGCTCGCTGCGCTTGTACCCCAGGTGAATCGAGGCAATCCGTCCCAGGCTGTAGCGCGTGCCGATGGCGAAATAGTCACCGTCGTTGTCTGCGGCACCGTCGTCCATGAACTGGCCGTAGTTGATGCTGTGGGTCCACTTGCCCATCTTGTAGCTGCCGGTCAGGAATGCGAAATCACCGTCTTCTAAGCCTTCGTCACGCATTTCGTACTGGCCGGCCAGGGTGAACGCGCCTTCGCTGTAGCGTGCGCCGAGCTTGAAGCCGGAGCTGTCATCGGCCCGTCCGCGGTATTCGCTGGCGTCGATATAGGCTGCCACCAGTTCGACCGGGCCGACCGGTGCGCTGAGTGAAAAGGCAACCATGTGGTCGCCGCGGGTGTCGCCCGTGCCCGGATCGTTGCTGTCGTCAACGCCCACCATGGCCGCAAACTTGATGCCGCTCATCGTGTGCTGGTAGTTGATCGAGTCGTTCAGGAAGCTGTTGTGGCCAAAGGCGGTGCCGGAACGACCCTGGTTGGCGCGCGCCTGCAGGAAAGTGGCGTTGAACGGGTCCCAGCCCAGCGTGGAGAGCTTGTAAGGGGTGTGATGGCGACCGGCCGTGATCTGGCCGAACTTCTTGCTGCGCAGGCCGATGAAGACGTCGCGGTCAGTGTCCTTGTAGCCGTCCATGTCGAGGTTCATGGAGTAGCGGCCGATAGCCGCCAGGTCTTCGGTGATACCGATGCTGCCGTCGAGGAACAGTCCGCCCCAACCGGCCGCGTCGGAATTGCCATTGGCCCAGCCGTCGCCGAAATTCAGGCCGTCATTGCCTTGTGCTTCCACGATGTCGCCGCTGGCGTCGACCAGTTCGGCCTGCATGCGCAGGAAGATGCTGAAGCTGTTGCTCGGCTCGTCGGCCATGACCACGGTGGGCAGGGTGACCGCGCCGGCCAGTGCCATGGCACCGACCAGCGTCGAGAGCTTGGTCTTTCTTTGCGACTTCATGATTGTTGACTCCGTTGAATTAAGGCCGCAGGGGGCCAGGTGAATAATGCAAACAGCACCCCCACGCCGAGCGCGCCACCAATCAGGGACAGGTAGTCAAGTGCTCCTGAGAGGTTGGCGAAACTCGAGTTGGTAAGAGCTGGTGCAAGAAAAAAGGTCGCGACGGCGGCGATGGCGCCGACGATGACGGCCAGGCGGATCGCGCCGGACGTCACCAGGGTGCCGCGGCGCAGGGCCAGCAGCAAAAGAATGAAATCGACCACGATCACCGCAATCAGAAGCGGCAGCAGCGGTCGAATTACTTCGAGCAGAACCGACAGAATGCCGACGATGGAAAATGCCATTGCTATGTCTCCTTGAGGTCGGCCAGGTTCAGACGCGGCCGCGCATCATGGCGTTGTAGGCGGCGTGCAGCATGCGGTCCTTCATCACCCAGGGCACCCAGTGCTCTTCGTACGGGCTGATGAAGGGGAACGAGGGCACCATGTCGAGGGCATAGTCGAACTCGACCAGGATGCCGCGACCGCGCGCGGTGATCAGCGGGCAGGAGGTGTAGCCGTTGTAGCTGGCCGTCATCTCGCGCTGCTGGATGGCCTGGATCATGTTTTCCACCGCCACCGGCACCTGGGCCTTGACGCTGGCGGCGGTCTTGCCGATCGGCGTGCCGACGCAGTCCCCGGCCCCGAAGACGTTGGGGAAGCGCGGGTGGCGCATGGTGTGCTTGTCGACTTCCATCCAGCGGCCGTCGTCGGCAAACGAGCCGGCCTGCCAGGCCAGATCGCTGTTGGCCAGGGCATCCGGGGCGCGCATCGGCGGGACGACGTGGATGAAGTCGTAGTCCAGGCGTACATCGCCTTCCGGCGTGGCGAAAGTGGCCCGCTTGATCTCCGGTTCGATTCCCGCGAGCACGTGATTCCACTGCACGGTAATGTCGCGGCTGGGAAACTCCCGCTTGAGGAAGTCGTTCATGTCCGGCTGCGAAAACAGCCCCGTGCCGGCGGTGGGGTAGAAGAACTGGGCGCGCTCGCGCGTCCCGCGGCGCTGCATCAGGTCCTCGGTGAGCATAATGACCTTGAGCGGTGCGCCGGCGCATTTGATGCCGCCAGGGGGGCGCGTGAACAGGCCGACGCCGCCTTCATCGGCAAAGCGGTCGATCATCTGCCAGGTGCGGGTGGCGTGGTCGTTGTTGTCGTAGACGCAGCCGATACCCTGGGTGCCGATCAGGTCGGTGCTCATGCCCTCGATGGCGGCAAAGTCCACGTGCAGACCGGTGGTCACCATCAGGTAGTCGTACTCAATGACCTGGCCGCTGTCGGTCACGACCCGGTTGGCCTGCGGGTCGAACTCGCTGACCATGCCCTTGATCCAGTCGATTCCGGAGGGCATGTAGCGCTCGTTGCGATCGAGCACCTTGCGCTGGTTCCAGATGCCGGTTGCCACCAGGGTCAGGCCCGGCTGATAGATATGCTGTTCGCGCTTTTCGATGATGGTGATGCGCGCGCCGGACAGCCCCTCGGCCAGCCGGTTGGCGGCCGAAAGACCGGCGGCACCGCCGCCGACGATCACGATGCGCGCTGAAGTCTCGACGGCTTTTGCCGGCGCGGAGGCCAGCAGCGTGCCGCCAGCGGCCAGGCCGGCCAGGCCCAGGCCGGAGGCCTGCAGCAGGCGCCGGCGCCCGGGGTCGGGGAGGGCGCGGTCTTGTTGTTCTTCAATCAGTGACAGCAGTTCATTTTTCATGCTTGCTCCTCTCTGGTGCCGGGCTGGGCCACCTTGGTATGGAATGGTGATTTTGTGTCCTGACTACCCCGCAGGACCGATCGGGTCGGAAATCAGTGCTTTTCATATTAGATGTATCTTATACACTGATTCCGCCCGATCGGAGCGGCCCACTCCAAAGCGGGTTCAATTGTCCGTGAAATTTTTGTTGCGTCTTTTGATCTGCATCAAACCACTCTTATGTAGATAAGATGCACAGAATATGAATGTTTAGCACTGGCTTGAGAAATTGAAGGCTATTTCGTATCCGGAAACAGAATGAAATTCCGGATCAATCCGCCAACGAGCAGCAGGAAGGGGAAAAGCAGCGCGCTGTAGGCAAGCGCGACCGCGGGCCACCACGGGAAATCCGCGGACCCGGCCAGGGCCTGGCGTATCCAAAGGGCGAGCAGTGCGCAAGCCCCGGCGGCGATCGCCAGAATCGCGCCATTGACGCGGCGCAGGCCCGGTCGATTTTTTGCACAGGGCGAGAAATAGAGAAAAATCCAGGGCGAGGCCAGGATGACGAGGGCGCCGATCAGGGCGAAAATCATTGGGCTATGGCGGTCGCCCGCAGGCGTTCATAATCCTGCGCCGTCAGCTGCGGAAATCGGGCGATCAGCGCGGCGATCGCCCACAGCTCTTCATCCTCCCGGCTCGTGCCCCAGGCCGGCATGGCGCTCATGCGAATGCCGTGTTTGGTAACCCAGAACAACTCTTGCACGGAGCGCTTTGCGGCGGCCTCACTCAAATCCGCCGGCGCCGGGTTGAGGCTGCGGGCCAGCGCCGGCGGTTGCCCGCCGGGCCGTTGGTGGCAATCGGTACACATGGACTCAAAACCCCGCACGGCGCCGAGCAGAACCGAGTCGTCATCGAGATCGACCGGCTCCGCGTCCAGGCCGCGCACTTCGCGCCTGACCGCGTTGACCCGGGTCAGGTGAATCAGGTCGTGAACCGGCTGCGGCAGCTGGGCCGCGACCGCGACATCAAAGCGCCCGCCGAGAATGATCCAGCCGGCCACCGACAGCCCGATCATGGCGCCCAGAAGCAGGACGATGGTTGCGTGCTTCACAAATGCCAAGCGTTTTCTCCAGTGCGCCGGTTTCAGCCAAGTCCAGCTGCCGGTTCGACGTCGCTTGCGTGCGGCAAAACTCGCCGGTGCCACAGATAGTACAGGGCCGGCATGACCAGCAGGGCAACAAGCCAGACCGTGAACACTCCGCCGACCATGGGGGCGGCGATACGCTGCATGACTTCCGAGCCGGTGCCGGAAGAAAACATCACCGGCAGCAGGCCGAGGAACACCGTGGTCTCGGTCATGGTGATGGGCCGCACCCGCTGGCAGGCGCCTTCGATGATGGCGTCGCGCAGGTCGGTGCGGGTGAAGCTGCGCCCGCCGGCCTGTTCTCTAAACCGCTGGTAGGCGTTGTTGAGATAGACCAGCATGATCACCCCGGTTTCGGCGGCCAGCCCGCCCAGGGCGATAAAGCCCACGGCCACGCCCACCGACATCTGGAAGTCCAGCAGCCACATCAGCCAGAACCCGCCGGCCAGCGACAGCGGCACCGTCACCAGCACCAGCGCGACCTCGAAAATCGTGCGGAAGATCATCATCAGCAGCACGACGATGATGGCGATCACCAGCGGGATCAGCACGCTTAGGCGCTCCCGGGCCCGCTCGATGTATTCGTACTGGCCGGCAAAGGTGACCGAATAACCGCCGGGCAGTTCCACCCGTTCGGCGATCTCGGCCTGGGCCATGGCCACCCAGCCGCTCAGGTCGTCGTTGTCGATGTCGACGAAGACAAAGCCCGCCGGCCGGGTGTTTTCGCTGCGGATCATGGCGGGCCCGGCGGCGATCTCGATCTCGGCGACCTCGCCCAGGGCGATATGCGTACCCGAGGGCGTGACCAGCGGCAGGACGCGCAGCTGCTCGGGCGAGTCGCGCCAGTCGGCCAGGTAGCGCAGGTTGACCGGAAAGCGCTCCAGACCTTCGACCGTTTCGGTGAGGTTGGCGCCGCCGACACCGTAGCGGATCACGTCGTGCAGATCGGCGATGTTCATGCCGTGGCGGGCCAGGGCGCGGCGATCGGGCTGGATTTCGATGTAGCGGCCGGAAGCCGGACGGTCGGCGAAGGCGCTGCTGGTCCCCGGCAGCTCGGCCGCGACCGCCTCGACCTGCTCGGCGATGTCCTGAATCACCGCCAGGTCCGGGCCCGAGACCTGGATGCCGATGTCGGTGCGAATCCCGGTCTGG
>JBMCIV010000054.1:0-7735 GCA_048616735.1 Wenzhouxiangella sp.
CGCACCGGCGATGAGGAAAGCGACCCCGACAGCGGCGAAGACGCCAAGGGTGACGACAATGGTGAAGACCAGAACGACAAACCCGCTGCCGTGGCCATCGACTTCGACGGCCTGATCGCGCGCAAGATTGCCTTGCCGGTCGCGCTGGGCAACTACGGCGACCTCCAGGTCGCCCACGACGGCGGCCTGTTCTACATGCAACGGGTCCAGCCGGGAGCGACCGTCGAACAGCCCGGCGACAGCGTGGCGCGCAACAACGAGCTCAAGCGCTTTGATTTCGAAAAGCGCGAGGCGGCCAGCGTGCTGAGCGGTCTCAACGGCTACCAGATGGCGGCCGGCGGCCAGCACGTTTTGATCCAGCGCGATTCCGGCGCCCTCGCCGTGGCCGAAGTGGGAGAAACCCTCAAGCCGGAAAACCTGGACCTGTCCGATTTGCGCATGTACATCGACCCGGCCCGCGAGTGGGCGCAGATCTTTGACGAAGGCTGGCGCTTTCAGCGCGAGTTCTTCTATGCCGCCAACCTGCACGGACTGGACTGGGACGCTGTCTATGCCCAGTACAGCCCGCTGCTGGACCACGTTGGCCGGCGTGAAGACCTCAACGATCTAATGGTGCAGATGATCGCCGAACTGCACGCAGGCCACAACCGCGTCGGCGGCGGCGATATCCATCGCGAGTCCGGCCCCGGCGTCGGCCTGCTGGGCGCGAATTTCGAGATCGACAACAACCGCTGGCGCATCGCGCGCGTTTATTCCGGCGAGGCCTGGACCCCGTTTGCCCACGGCCCGCTGACCCGTCCGGGCGCACAAGCGCAAGCGGGCGAGTATATTCTGGCCGTCAACGGCCGCGACCTGACCGGCGCAGACAACCTGTTTAAGCACCTGCACAACACGGTCGATGAGCAGGTCACCCTGACCCTCGGGCCGCATGCCGACGGTCGTGATGCGCGCGAATTGCTGGTCGAGCCAATCGGCAATGAGGGCGCACTGCGTCTGTGGGCCTGGATCGAAGACAATCGCCGGGCCGTCGATGAGGCCACCGCCGGGCGGGTCGGCTACGTCTACCTGCCCAACACCGCCGGCCCCGGCTACACCTTTTTCAATCGCATGTTCTACGCCCAGCTTGACCGCGAGGCGGTGATCATCGACGAGCGCGCCAACGGCGGCGGCCAGGCCGCCAACTACATCGTTGAAGTGCTCTCGCGGCCGCATCTGTCGAACTGGGTTTACCGCGACGGCATCATGGCGACCACGCCCATGGGCGCGCTGCACGGGCCGAAACTCATGATGATTGACCAGGACGCCGGCTCGGGCGGCGACTACCTGCCCTATGCTTTCCGCGAGCTCGGCATCGGCCCGCTGCTTGGCACGCGCACCTGGGGCGGTCTGATCGGCATCTTCAAGAATCCGCCGCTGATCGATGGTGGTGTGATGACCGTGCCGCATTTCCGTTTTGTCGATACCGACAACAACTGGTCGATCGAAAACGAGGGTGTGGCCCCGGATATCGAAGTTGCGCTGGACCCTGTGGCCACCAATGCCGGCCGCGACAGCCAGCTCGAGGCCGCAATCGCCGAAATTCTCGACCGGCTCGAGGACTACAGCGACGACATTGCCCGCGAGCCGCCGCCGCTACCGACCGAGTTGGGTCAGTAAAACAAGCGCGAACAAGTGCTGGGTTTCACATTCCCGGGGCCGCCGGAATACTCATCGGCCAAAGCGTCGTCCGGCTTGCGGCCGGGCGACCTTGGACCGTCGCTGACGGGGGATGGCGTCAGCAGCGGCACTCTAGGCTTGCTGGAGCGGCCAGGCATGACCGAAATTAGCTCGGGGCTCAACCACATCCTGCGCGAACTCAATCGGCGGCACGTCTTTCGCGTCATGGGCGGCTATGTGGTCAGCTTCTGGGTGGTGCTGCAGGTCGGCGACGTGATCCTGGCGCCGCTGGGTGCGCCCGACTGGGTGATGCTGGTATTGATCGCCATCGGCATTATCGGCGCACCTGTGGTTTTTGTCCTGGCCTGGGTCTATGACCTGACCACCGAAGGCGTTCGCCGCACCGACGACCTCGCCGAGGTTGATGCCGACGTGGTACCGGACTGGATGCCTGCGAAACCGCCAGGCGGTTGGGCGTGGAGTCGCTGCTGGAAGGCAGCGTGCGCCGTGCCGGATCACGGCTGCGAATCAGCACCCGCTTAATCGACGGCGACTCGGGTACCCAGGTCTGGAGCGAGACCTTCGAGGGCGCGCTCACCGACGTGTTCGAGCTGCAGGATCAAATCTCGCGCGCCATAGCGGGGGTCATGCAGGTTCAACTCAGGCTGCCGGGCATCGAGACGATCGCAACCGGCAACGCGCAAGCCTACGATCAATACCTGCGCGGACGGGATCATCTGCGCCGGGCCAGTTCGAGACGCAGCCTCGATCAGGCCGTGCAGTTCTTTCAGGCTGCGCTGCAGGCCGACCCTGGTTTTGCCCTGGCTGCCGCCGGTCTGTGCCGGGCCCGCTGGGAACAGTACGAGCTGCTGCGTGATCCGCAGCTGGCCGAAACCGCCATGGTCCAGTGTCAGGATACCGAGCAGCGGTTTCCAAACCTGGCCGAGACCCAGACCGCGATCGGCTCGCTGCTGCTCGGCACCGGCTAAGCGGTCCAGGCCGAGGCGATGTTTCAGCGCGCCGTCGAGCTGGCCCCGGCCGACCCGCGGCTTAAGACGGCGTGGAACGACGTCGATTTCGCCGCCGTGGGCCTGTGGGCCTGTCTTGTCGTCGCGCCAGCCGGCGCACAGCCGGCCGACCGTCAACAGTGCCCGCCCCAGTGCGGTGTTCGTATCGACGTGCCCGCAAACCAGAACCAGGAGCCTGACTCCAGCCCAGTAACCCTGGAAGTCGAAGCGGGCGAGACGGTGAGTTTTTCCACCAACGTGCGCGCGCGGGTGATCTTCACCGGCGCGACCCCGTTTATCGACGAGCGCGGCAACCGGGTTTTTCAGTTCCAGGTCGGCGACTCTGGCCAGACCCGGCTCCGCGTGTCCGCCGCCAGCGAATGCAGCGCTGAGCCGGGCTGCAAGTACATGATTGTCGACGCCACCAATCCAGGACGTCCGGCGCGCGACCCCTATATCCTCGTGCGCCGGTAGCTGCCTGGGAGCGAACAACCGCTGCCGGCAAGGCAGCGGTTTCTAGTGGTCCATGCGGCTAATTAGGTGTCGCGCTCGTTCGCGAACCGCTGCATCAGCTCCAGGGTCTTTTCGCTGACGTGATGCTCCACGCCTTCGGCGTCGATGCGCGCGGTTGCATCGTCGACCCCCAGGGCGCGCAGGAACTGCAGCACGATGGCGTGGCGCTTGCGCGACCATGCCGCCATGCGGCGGCCTTCCTCGGTCAAAAAGAGAGATCGATACGGTTCGTTGCTGACGTAGCCGAGTTCGTTGAGGCGACGCACCATGCGCGCAACGGTGGCCTGGCTGACGCCCATTCTGGCCGCCACATCGGTCGCGCGCGCTTCCCCGCTGTGCTCGAGCAAGTCGCCGATCAGCTCGACGTAGTCCTCGATCAATTCGGTTTCATGGGCGCTGCGTACCGCGGCGTATTGACGCGCGTGTTGCTCCGGCGGGGGCAGGACGTCTGCTGCGTCCTCCTTGACGTTGCGGGCGCGAAGGGGTTCGGATCGATTCATGCCAACCATCTTAGCCTACGCTATCGCGGGCCTCAATACGGCCCTGTTGCTTGTCAGTGATGTCAGTGATTTCCGCATCGCCCACCTGAATTGACAGTTAGCGTGTCACAATCATCTTAGCCATGGGTCAAAAAGTTTGCATGAAGCGAATCGCTTCGTTTACGCTCATGGGCCGGGTAAGGTGCCAATGAAAAAATTCTGACGTGAAATTGATCATGTTGCGACGATGGATCACTGCGCTCGTGGCCGCGACGCTGATATCGCCAAGCTGGGCGCAGGATCGCCCCGTGGTCGTGACGTTCAGCGTTCTCGAGGACCTGGCCGTGGCGGTCGCCGGCGATTACGCCGAAATCATCAGCCTGACGCCACGCGGCGCTGAAGTACACGAATACGAACTCCGCCCAGACGATTTTCGGGCCCTGGAGCAGGCCCGCCTGGTGTTCTACAACGGCCTTGAGTTGGAACAGTGGATGGGCCAGGTCCGGGCGGTGGTCGGCGCGGATGTGCCGGTGGTGGGCGTTGCGGCCAAAAGCGGGATCGAAACCCTGCCGATCGTGTCCGGCGACTTCCGCGGCCAGGCCGACCCGCATGCCTGGATGGATCCGCGCCGGGCCGGACAATACGCCGTCGCGATGGCGCGGGAACTGGCGACGGTGATACCGGAGCAGGCCTCGACCTTTCATGCCAACGCCGAGGGTTACCGCGAGGAACTCATCGAACTGTATCGGGAAATGGCCGCTGCGCTTGGCGCCATCGCGCCCGAGCGGCGGGTGCTGATCAGCAGCGAGGCCGCCTTCGTCTACTTTGCCGAGGCCTTTGATTTTCTCCACGACGGTATCTGGGGTAACAACGCCGAAAGCGAGGGCGCTCCGCGCCAGCTGATGCGCATCATCGACCTTATCAACCAGCGTCAGCCGCCGGCGCTGTTTTGGGAGAGCACCGTCTCCAGACGCACCGTGGAAAGCGTTTCGGCCGACACTGGCGTGCCCTATCACGGGCCGTTGTACGTCGATTCCCTGGGTGAAGCGGGCAGCCCGGCGGACAGCTATCGCGGCATGATGCGCGAGAATGTCCGCGTTCTTCGCGCGGCGCTGCTGGATGAGGGATAACTCTTCCCGGGAAGCACTGCCGGCGGTCCAGATCCAGGATCTGTCGGTCGCCTACGGCACGGCGCTGGCCCTGGACCAGGTTGAATTGTCGCTGCCGGCAGGCCGTTTGATCAGCGTGCTCGGACCCAACGGTGCCGGCAAGTCGACCTTGCTGCGGGCCCTGGTCGGCAGCCTCAAGCCCAGCCGCGGCACGGTGAGCATTTTCGGTGAAAGCGCCGAACATCAGCGCCGCCGAGGCCGCATCGCCTACATGCCGCAGCAAGAGCAGGTCGATTGGGATTTCCCCCTGTCGGTGCGCGACGTGGTCATGTCCGGGCGCTACGGCCGCATTCGGATCGAGGACGGCTGGCGCCGTTTTCTGCCCATTGCGCTGGTGCCCGACCGACATCGTCACGCCGTTGACCAGGCGCTGGCGGCGGTCGACCTGGACCAGGCCAGGCAGCGCTCGATCGACACCTTGTCCGGCGGCCAACGCAAGCGCGTGCTGCTGGCCCGGGCTTTGGCCCAGGACGCCCGGCTGTTGCTGCTCGATGAACCCTTGGTCGGCGTGGATCGGCGCAGCGAGGCGCTGATCATGAAGGTCTTGCAGCAGGCCCGCGATCAGGGCCGCACGGTGGTGATGGTGACCCACGATATCGCTGGCGCCCGGCGCGATACCGACTTCGCCATTTTGATCAACCAGCGGGTCATCGATGCCGGCGATCCGAAGACGGTGCTGAGCGACGACCAGCTGGCCTACACCGCCAAGTCCGCCTGGCTGGGCGAGCAGGCCTCGAGCGCGGCCCAGCCCGAATCCGTTGAATCCGCATGAGGACGTCGTTCTTTGCGCCGGCCGAAGCGATCGTAGATTTCCTCATCGCCGGGCTGATGGTGTTCGTCAACCTGCTGCCCGAAGCGCTCGCCGAACCGTTCCAGTACGCGTTCATGCAGCGCGCCCTGTTGACGTCGATCGCGGTCGGTGCGGTCTGCGGCCTGCTGTCGAGTTACGTGATTCTCAAACGCTGGGCGCTGCTCGGAGACGCGATTTCCCACGCCGTCCTGCCCGGCGTGGCGATCGCCTACCTGCTGGGCTGGCCGTTTTTCGTCGGGGCGTTCGCGACCGGGGCGCTGACCTCGCTAGGCATCGGCGTGATCGAGCGCAACAGCCGCATCAAATCGGATGCGGCGATGGGCTTGATGTTCACCGCCGCGTTCGCCGTCGGGGTGGTCATCATCAGCCAGATCGCCACCTCCACGCACCTGATGCACATCCTGTTCGGCAACGTGCTGGGCGTGCGCTACCCCGCGCTGATGCTGACCCTGGCGGCCGGGGCGGTGACCTTGACCGTCGTCGCGCTGTTTTACAAAGAGCTGCTGATCTACGCTTTCGACCCGGTTCAGGCGCGCTCGCTGGGCCTCAATACGCGCGTGATTCACTACGGGCTGATCCTTTTGCTGACGCTGACCATCGTCGCCAGCCTGGAAACCGTTGGCATCATCCTGGTGGTCTCCATGCTGATCACCCCCGGAGCGACCGCCTATCTGCTGGTCAACCGCCTGCCGGTCATGATGATGCTGGCGACCCTGGTCGGCGTGGTCTCGGCCGTGCTCGGCCTGTTTCTGGCGTTTCGCTTCAACGTCGCCTCCGGCGGTGCCATCGTTCTGGTCGCCACCGCCTTTTTCGTGCTGGCGTTTCTGTTTGCGCCGCAGCGCGGGGTCGTCGCCCGGCGGCTGCGACGGCGGGGGTCTCAGCCGTGATGGACGCACCCGCCAGCAGCCCGGTTCTTGGCGGCGGCCCGAGCCGGGCCAGGCCGGCTGCGGGTTTCGGGTCTGAGCATCCATACCGGCGATTCCTCCAGGCGAGCGTCCGAACAAGCCTCCAGCAGTGGTCGACGCGGTCTGCCGACCCCGCGCAGCTCAATCGATAGTCGGATGCAACACCAGCTCGCCGCGGGCGCCAATTTCAGTCGCTGCCGCCGTTTCCGTTACGCGTTGTGGCGG
Organism: Wenzhouxiangella sp.; assembly: GCA_048616735.1. Classification (GTDB taxonomy): domain Bacteria; phylum Pseudomonadota; class Gammaproteobacteria; order Xanthomonadales; family Wenzhouxiangellaceae; genus Wenzhouxiangella. The sequence goes on from JBMCIV010000054.1 coordinate 6,766, forward strand.
CGCTGGGATGCGGCCGGGCCACGCTTGATGATCGTTGGCCTCAATCCGTCGACCGCCGATGCCAAGCGCGATGACCCGACCATTCGCCGCTGCACCCGCTTTGCTCGCGACTGGGGCTATGGCAGTCTGGTGGTGACCAACCTGTTTGCTTTTCGGGCCACCGATCCGGCCGAGCTCAAGGCGGTCGCCGATCCGGTCGGGCCGCGCAACGATCACTGGATCCGTCGCATGGCCGCCCGGTCCGACATCATCGTCGCCGCCTGGGGCAACCACGGCAGCTGGCTGGGGCGCTCGGAGCACGTTTGCCGGATGCTGTCGGGCCGCCTGTACTGCCTGCGCCTGACCGCCGCCGGCCAGCCGGCCCATCCGCTCTACCTGCCGGCCAACCTTAAACCGATCGAGTGGTCGGTCGATCCGAGCCCGGGAAGGTCTTGAAGCGACCGCCGTCGATCACGGCTCGCCTGCGGCCCGGGCGGCTTCGGCTGCCCGCAGGATGCGCAAAACGTTACTGCCCCACAGGGCGCGAATCTGGTCGTCTTCGTAGCCACGGCGCAGCAGCTCGCGGGTCACGTTGACGGTTTCGGAGGCATCGTCCCAACCCTGGACACCGCCGCCTCCGTCGAAATCAGAGACGATACCGACATGGTCGATGCCGATCAGGTCGACCGCGTAGTCGATGTGGTCGACAAACTGGGCCAGGGTGACGTCCGGATGGGCGCGCCTGAGCGCGGCCAGTCCGTCGCGGTAGGCCTGTTGTTCAGCCGCACTGGCGTTGCCCCAGCCGTCGGCCAGGTAGCGCTCGCGCAACGCCGCCTGACCGCGCTCGATTTCGGGATAGACCGCGGCGACGTAGCTGCGAAAGGCCACCATCTGGGCCACGCCGCCGTTGTCGCGGATGGCCTCGAGCTGCTCGTCGTCGAGATTGCGGGCGTTGGCGAACTGGCCCATGGCGCCGGAATGCGAGGCGATG
>JBMCIV010000055.1:0-7727 GCA_048616735.1 Wenzhouxiangella sp.
GGGCTCAATAACCACCGACTGCATGAAGCGTTTCTCGCCCCGATGAATGGCGACAACACGCCCGGCGGCAGGCGCCGTGTAGCGCACGCCCGGATTTTTCTTGTCCTCGAACAGAAGCTGGCCACGGCGCACGCGATCGCCTTCGGCCACGTGCAGCGTCGGGCGCATGCCCGGGTAATCGCCGCCCAGCAGCGCCACCGAGCGCACGGCCGGCCCGGGCTCGATCGTCGCCTCTGGCTGGCCGGCAAGCGGCAAATCCAGACCCTTGTTTATCCGGATCATTTGGTTTTATCCCTCCGGCTCTCTTTGGTGCTACCGGTGTCTCGTTTTATCTGACCGGCAGGCCCGAACCCGCCGCAAATCAGCAGCAGGATACCGCCAAATTCAACGCTTGGGTAAGCGGGCTTGCGCTTCGGCTTGACCGCGCAGTGGCTTGAGCGATAATGGAGCGCTGTGTCCCTTGCCCGGAGGTGTCGTCTGCCTTTTCATACCCACCTGCTTCGGCTGGCCGCTTTTGGCGGCCTGGCCTTCGTAAGCGCCTGCGCCGTGGTCCAGCCCCAGCGCGAGGTCGCAACGGTCGAGAAGCAATCGGCTGCCGTCCCGTTTTACCTGCGCGCAAGCCTGGAAGAGCCTTTCGATGCCGTCGATCGCGCTTTTCGGCGCGTAGGAGAGGAGCCGGCCAGCGCAGCCGACCCGGCGGCCGGCGACACCGCCCAGGTGGACTTGCTGACCGGGCTGGTCGGTCGCTTCGCCTTCGCCCAGTGCCCCCCCGACAGTCGGGCGCTGGAGTGGGCGCACTGGTTCGGCGAGCGTCCCGACTACATGGCGCGCGTGCTCGCCCGCGCCCACCCGTGGATGCACGACATAGCCGGCGAACTCGAGCGCCGGCAAATGCCCGGCGAGCTGGCCCTGCTGCCGATCGTAGAAAGCGCCTACGATCCGTTCGCCTACTCGCACGGTCAGGCCTCCGGAACCTGGCAGTTTCTCAGCCCCACGGCGCGCGATCTGGGCATCGAGATCAACGACTGGTACGACGGCCGACGGGACGTCTACGCGGCCACCCGCGCCGCGCTCGATTACCTGGCTTACCTGAACGGGCTGTTCGATGGCGACTGGAACCTGGCCCTGGCCGCCTACAACGGCGGCCAGGGCCGCGTCGGACGCGCGATCCGCCGCAACCGTGCCCGCAACCGGCCAACAGACTGGGATGCCCTGCCCCTGCCGCGCGAAACGCTGGCCTACGTGCCCAAACTCCACGGCCTGGCCTGCCTTTTCAAACAGCCCGAACGTTTCGGCTGGAGCCGACCGCAATGGCGCGATGAACCGCTGATCGCCCGCCTCGAACTGCCCGGCCCGATCGACGTGGTGGCGGTCTCGGCGCTGGCCGATCTCGACATCGCAGAACTGGTCGCGCTCAATCCCGGCCTGAACCGTCACCTGACCCCGCCGAGCGGACCGCATCATCTGATCGTGCCGGTGGAAAAGGCCCGGGACGTGGAGGCCATACTCCCCCAGGCCAGCGGCCGCCAGCTTGTTCGTCATGAGGAGATCGTCGTCCGGCGCGGCGATACGCTATCGACTCTGGCGCTTAAGTACCAGACCAGTATTGACACGCTACGCGAGGCCAACGGGCTTCGCGGCGACCATCTCGCCATCGGCCAGCGCCTGCGCCTGCCCTCGGCCGACGCCGCCATCCAAAGCGACCTGCCCTGGTCGGACGGCTATCCGGAACTCGCGCGCCTGCACGAACGCCTGCTGCCGACGCGGCGCTTCCAGCACCAGGTGCGGCCGGGCGAAAGCCTGTGGGTGATTGCACGGCGCTATGCGGTCAGTGTCGACGAGGTCCAGCGTTGGAACGGCCTGGGCGCGCGCAGTCTCATTCGTCCCGGTCAGCGCCTGATTATCCATATGGAGCCCCCCGGCGGCCGCCGGGCGAGTCCCGAGCCGGCGCGCTACACGGTGCGCAGCGGCGACTCGTTATGGCTGATTTCGCGCCGCCTCGACGTTCGCCTGGCCGATCTGATGCGCTGGAACGGCCTGAGCGCAGACAGCGTGCTGCGGCCTGGCCAGGTGCTGAGCGTGCGTCGGGGTGACCGTGCCTGAGTTTCGCTACCTGCTGGCGCTGGCGCTTCTGGCGCTTACCCCGGCAAGCGCCGAAGTGGAGCTTGCCGGCAACCTGGTCCAGGGCGGCCTGCTGGTCGGCACGGCACCGCCGGGCAGCGAGGTCACCCTCGACGAACAACCCCTGATGGTGTCTGAGCAAGGCCGTTTCCTGGTCGGCTTCGGCCGCGATACGCAAGAACCGCATCGCCTGGCCGCCCGCCTGCCCGACGGCAGGCTGTGGACAAAGACGCTGGTGCCGGAAGCGCGCACCTTTGATATCCAGCGCATCGACGGACTTCCCCCGGACAAAGTCACCCCGCAACCGGAAGTACTGGACCGGATCCGCGCCGAGGCGGCCCTGGCCCGCCAGGCGCGGACCCGCCGCGACCGGCGCAGCGACTGGGAAGACGGCTTCATCCGACCGCTTGCTGGGCGGATCACCGGGGTTTACGGATCCCAACGCATCCTCAACGGAGAGCCCCGCGCGCCCCACTGGGGCCTCGACATCGCTGCGCCCACCGGCACGCCGGTGCAAGCGCCGGCCGGCGGCATCGTCAGCCTGGTGCACGCGGACATGTATTTTTCAGGCGGGACCCTGTTCATCGATCACGGCCACGGTCTGGTCTCCGCCTTTCTTCACTTGAGCGAGATCCTGGTCGAGCCCGGGCAGCGCGTTGACCAGGGCGAGATCATCGCCCGGGTAGGTGCCTCTGGCCGCGCCACCGGACCGCATCTGGACTGGCGCATCAGTTTGGGTGACGTGCGCATCGACCCGGCGCTGCTGCTGGGCGACGACCAGCAATGAACCTTCGCGTCGCCTTGGTGATCACCTGCGCGCTGATTCTAGGCGGCTGCGTGGCGTCGCCAGATCGCGATGATTCCGCGGCCGAAACGCCGGCCTGGGGCGGTGCTCAGCTCGAACAACTGGCCGAGCGCCTGCCCGGTCGCTACGGTCCGGCACGCCGGCTCGACCAGGCCGGCCGTGGGGAAACGATGGTCTTGAGCGCCCGCGCCGGCACCAATGCAGGCCTGGTACTAGAACTGCAGCCAGAACGCGCAACGCGTCCGCGCGGATTCATGCTGAATCTAAGCGCTGCTGACGGGCCTTCTCCTTTCGTCGCCGGCACCTTCGTGCCGCTGCGCGCCGACGGCAGGCCGGCGCCGCAGAGTTGCGCCATGCGCTTTCGTATTCGCAGCGGTTTGCTGGCGGGAGAAACCGATCCCGCGCAGTGTCGTTTCGGCAGCGGCGGGGACAGCGTGGGGCTGCTCAAGGAGCTCGCGTTGGACGGCAACCAGATCGTCATTGCCGACCAGCTGGTCGGCGCTGAACAGGGCGCTGGCGACGCACCCGATATTCTCAGGCTCTACCGGCTGCAGCGCTTTACCGGACAGGTCCGCGTGCGCTCCGACGAAACCGCCAGCTGGCGCCTTGCCGAGCAGATCGAAGCTGCGGTGGGTGGTGATGCAATCGAGCCGGTCGATGCGGCCGACATGGGCCTGGGCGTGCGCATCAGGCTGGAACTCATCGAGGGGAAACGGCCCGGGTCGCCACTGCTGTACCTGCAAGTCATCGACGCTCAGAGCGATGAAATCCTGGGCCAGGCCTGGAGCGATGTCCAGGCCGAGCGGATCGGCCTCGCGCTCGACCGCGTCCAGGTCGACCTGGAACAGCGGTAACGAATCGAGACGCCCTGGAAGGGCTTCAGATCTTCCAGCCGACCGGGTGGCCGTCAATCGGCTGATAGCCGTCTTCTCGTCCCTTGGTCACGATGGCCACCGCGTTGTGCGGATGCAGGCTTTCAAAGTGGCTGACCCGCGCCCAGAAGTCGGTGACGCGCTCTTGATCGTCGAGCGCGGTTCGGACGCGCCGCGCTGCATCCTCGCAAAACATCAGGTTCTGGCCATTGAGCAGCGCGAAGGCCTGTTCGTCTTCGCGCTTGACGGCGGCCTGAACGGGGGTTTTGAGCGCGCCTTCGATCGCATCGATCATCTGCACGAACGGAAACGCTTCAAACGTAGGCGCGAGCTGCAGCCGGATGTCGGCCGCCGAGCGCTGCGAGTGCGGCGTGGCCAGGATGCCCTGCTCGCTGCCCAACCACTGCTCAACGGCAGCACAATCCAGCGTCTCGCGCTCACCGAAGTCCTTGCGGAACTGCTCCTGGATGAGCTGGCGCGCGAGCGCGGCCGAGCACGGACAGGTGCTGGAATAAATTACCTGAAAAGCCATTTCCATGGCGAATTCGCGCCCGTTGAGGCTGGCGATCAGGCTGATCGGGTACTGCTTCCACCCGCTGTTGTCGCTGACCAGGGCCTTGCGGCGGATCAGGTACTCGAAATCGAGCCGGACCATGGCATGAGTGCTCAGGTCTTCGTGCGACTGCAGAAAGTCGCGCAGCAGGTGGCGCAGCGCGGCCGGGGTGATCGGATGTTCGGCCAGGGCACGATCCAGGTGCAGGTACAGCCGGGACATATGGATGCCGCGCTTGTCGGGCTGGTCCAGATTCACGAACGCGCTGATCCGCGCGTTGGTCTGGATTTGCCTGCCGTCGGGGCCATCGAGCAGAATCGGGAGTTCGATCTCGTTCATCCCGACCCAATCGAGTTTCCCGGCCACCTGCACTTCGGCGTGGCTGGCGATGTCAGGCATGCGAGCAAGCTTGCTTTTTTCAGTCATGGTCCAGTGGTCTCCGGTTCCAGTGGCCGCAGCGCGGCGTTTCCGACGGGAGCGAGATTACACGTCAGTGACAATAAAGGAACTGTGAGCGGGGAGGAAAACTGTCGACGGTGCAAGAAACTGGTCGGAGCGGAGAGATTCGAACTCTCGACCCCCACAACCCCATTGTGGTGCGCTACCAGGCTGCGCTACGCTCCGACCGAAAAACCTTGCAGGCGCTATTTTAACCGCAAATCGTTCGATGCGCTTCAGCGCCGAAGAACCTGCAGGACGTCCTCGAGTTCCATCCGCATCTGGCGCACCAGCTGGTGGCTGCGGGTCACGTCGTCCTGGGCGTGGTCGCCTTCCAGCTGCTGGCGGGCTCCGAGGATGGTAAAGCCCTGCTCGTGCAGCAGGCTGCGGATCTGGCGGATCATCAGCACGTCGTTGCGCTGGTAATAGCGTCGGTTACCGCGCCGCTTGACCGGCTTGAGCTGGGGAAACTCCTGCTCCCAGTACCTCAGCACGTGCGGCTTGACTAGACACAGCTCGCTGACTTCGCCGATGGTGAAGTAGCGTTTGGCCGGAATCGGCGGCAGCTCCTGGTTACTTCCCGGATCCAGCATATCCTTCCACTCGCGCTCGCAGTTTCTGACCCGGCCGGAACGTCACCACCCGACGGGCGGTGATCGGAATCTCTTCGCCGGTCTTCGGATTTCGACCCGGTCGCTGACCCTTGTCGCGCAGCTGGAAATTGCCGAAACCGGACAGCTTGACGTGATCGCCCGACTCCAGCGCCGTTCGAATGGACTCGAACCAGGAGTCCACGAACTCCTTCGCCTCGCGTTTGTTCAGCCCCACCTCGTCAAACAATGTGGCGGCAAGATCCGCCTTGGTCAACGCCATACGCTCATCCTCTCAATTTCGCCCCGAATCTCTGCGCCAGACTGTCCACGATACGCCCCACCACCTTGTCGACTTCATCATCCGTAAGAGTGCGCGAAACATCGCGAAGAATCAAGCCCATAGCCAGACTTTTATGGGTTGTTTCGATACCTGGCCCACGATATTCATCGAAAATAATGCAGTTTTCGACGAATTTGCCCCCGGTTTGCCGAATTTCGTCCATCAGCGCCGAGGCCGGGACCTGCTCGGGAACGACCACGGCGATATCCCTGCGAACGGACGGATAGCGCGAACCTTTGCGATGACTGGGCAGGCCCGAGGATCGCAGCGCCGCGGCGTCCAGCTCGGCAACGAACACGGTATCGACGCAATCCAGCGACTCAGCGTGGGCCGGGTGCAGCTGGCCAAGCGCGCCGATCAGTTGATCGTCGAGGTAGACATCAGCGCTTTGTCCCGGGTGCAGCCAGGCCTGGCGCGAGCGCTCGAAACGCGCTCTACCGGAGACCTGGTTCAGGGCCAGCAGCTGTTCGAGTTCGCCCTTGAGATCAAAAAAGTCAATGGCGCGCCCGTCCCCGAGCGCGTGCTCGTTGTGCAGTCGGCCGGTCATCAACAGGGCCAGCCGCTCGAGCTCCTGAAAACCATCGTCAGCGTTGACGAAACAGGTCCCGAGCTCGAACAGGCGGAAGTTCTGGTGCTGTCGCCGGAAATTGGCGCTGGCGGTTTTGAGCACGCCCGGCAGCAAGCTGGTGCGCAGAACCGCCATATCCCGGTTGAGCGGGTTTGCCAGGGGCTGCGCCTCCTGCGCCATGCCCAACAGGGCCAGATCGCGCTCGGCCACGAAGCTCCAGGTGATGATTTCCTGGAAGCCGCGCGCGGCCAGCTGGCGCCGCAGCACGCGCGGCGATACTTGCGCCTCGGGCGCTGGCACCAGCCTCAGGCGTCCGCCCGGTGATCGGCTGGGCAGGCGATCGTAGCCCTGCAGCCTGGCCACCTCTTCAATCAGATCGACCTCGATCTCGATGTCGCGACGAGCCGACGGCGGGGTCACCAGAAACTGCTCGGATTGTTCGCGCACTTCCATGCCCAGGCGGGTCAGCGTGGCGGCGATCTCTGCGGCCGCCAGGTCGGTGCCCAGCAGTCGATTGACCCGTGCCGGCCGCAGCTTGACCGAGCGAGGCGCCGGCAGATGCGCCTCGTCCAGCGCTTCCAGCACCGGGCCAGGCGTGCCGCCGGCGATGGCCAGCACGAGTTCGGTGGCGCGCTCGATCGCCCGGCGCTGCAGGGCGGGATCGACCCCGCGCTCAAAGCGATGGGCTGACTCCGTGGCCAGCCCCAGCCGGCGCGCCCGGCCGACGATGCTGGCCGGGTTGAACCAGGCAGATTCCAGCAGGATGTCGGTGGTGGCGTCGCTGACCGCCGAGTCCAGCCCGCCGATGATGCCACCAATCGCCAGCGCACGCTCGTGGTCGCAGATCAGCAGCATGTCCGCATCCAGCCCGACCTCGCGCTCATCGAGCAGCACCATGCGCTCGCCGGGCTGCGCGCGCCGGACGCGGATCCCGCCCGACAGTTGGTCGAGGTCGAAGGCGTGCATGGGCTGACCGAGCTCGAGCAGCACGTAGTTGGTGACATCGACTAGCGGCCCCAGACTGCGGATGCCGCAGCGGCGCAGTGACTCGACCATCCACAGCGGCGTTTGTGCCTTGACGTCGACGCCGCGTATCACCCGACCCAGGTAGCACGGGCAGTCTTCGGGCGAGCCCAGCTCGATATCAAAGGTGAAGTCAGCGGCCGCCGCCACGGGCGAAAAGGCCGGGCCGGTCACCGGCACCCCGGTCAGGGCCGAGAGCTCCCGCGCCAGTCCTCGCACCGACAGGCAGTCGGAACGGTTCGGGGTCAGGTCGATGTCGAGAACGTGATCGTTAAGTCCCAGATAGGCTGCCAGGCTTTGCCCTACCGGCGCATCGTCGGGCAGCTCCATCAGGCCGGCGCTGTCGTCACCGAGGCCGAGTTCCGGCTCCGAGCACAGCATGCCCTCCGAGGCCACGCCGCGCAGTTTTGCCGG
>JBMCIV010000056.1:0-7726 GCA_048616735.1 Wenzhouxiangella sp.
GGTCGCGGTAGTCGATGGCTTCGGTCGCGAATCCGGCCGCCCGGGCCAGCGGCGCGAGCGCCCGGATCTTGTGCGAGTCGGGGCTGGAGACGTGGCCGTGGCTGAAAATCACTTGCATGTCGGGGCTCCGTTCGGTCTCGGTGTGCTTGAAGTCCGCCCATCCCGGGGCTTTTTTTGCGCGCCGATGCGTCTGCAAAGCTTTGCCCCAGCGATTACCATGGCGATCATACCAATCCACGATAACGAGCCCGCCTTGAACTCTTCAGCCCCGACCCGCAACCTGGCCCTGTTCTGCGACTTTGAAAACATCGCCCTGGGCGTGCGCGACGCCAGGTACGCCGCCTTCGATATCCAGAAGGTGCTCGAGCGCCTGCTGCTCAAGGGCAATATCGTGGTCAAGAAAGCCTACTGCGACTGGGGACGCTACCGCGAGTTCAAAGCGGCCATGCACGAGGCGGCGTTCGAGATGATCGACATCCCGCACCTGCGCCAGTCGGGCAAGAACTCCGCCGACATCCGCATGGTGGTCGATGCCCTGGACTTGTGCTACACCAAAGCCCACGTCGATACCTTCGTGGTCATCAGCGGCGATTCGGACTTCTCGCCGCTGGTCTCCAAGCTGCGCGAGAACAACAAGACCGTCATCGGGGTGGGGGTCAAGAGCTCGACCTCCGACCTGCTGACCGCCAACTGCGACGAGTTCATCTTCTACGATGACCTGATCCGCAACAGCGAGAAAAAGAAAACCGCCGCGGCCAAGAAGAAGGCGAGCAAGAAAAAGGCCACCAAAAAGACCCAGCCCAAGGGCAGCGTGGCCGACGGCGCGGCCAGCGAGCCGGCCCCGGCCGACAGCGCAAGCACCGATCCCAAGGCCCAGGAAGCCTTCGACCTGGTGCTCGAGACCACCGAGGCGCTGTTTTCCGATCGCGATGCCGAGGAAAAGGTCTGGGGCTCGATGATCAAGCAGGCCCTCAAGCGCCGCAAGCCCGGTTTCTCGGAAAGCTACCACGGCTTCAAAAGCTTTAACCACCTGCTCCAGGAAGCCGAAAAACTTGGCCTGCTGGAGCTTCAGCACGACGAAAAGTCGGGCGGCTACATCATCAAAAGCTACGGCAGCGACGACTGAAGCCGGATCTATCCCGGATACCGGCGGGCGCGCCCGCCCGCCAGATCAAGCCAGTTGCGCCCGCCTGCCTGTCGGCTCAGGCGGCTGCTTTGTCCTCGGTGGCGTTGAAGTGATGAATATCGCGCTGCGGGTAGGGAATGGAGCAGCCGGCGGCTTCCAGTTCGGTCTTCAGGCTTTCCAGCAGGTCGCTGCGCGTGGTCCAGTAATCCTCGGCCAGCACCCAGGGCCGAACCGCGAAATCGACGCTGGACTCGCCCAGTTCCATCACCAGGATGGCCGGCTCGGGGTCGGCGAGCACCTTGTCGTGGCCTTCGATGACGCGCCGGATGGTGGCTTGGGCGAGCTTGAGGTCATCGTCGTAGCTGACGCCGATGATCAGGTCGATGCGGCGGGTGTCGAAGGCCGAGTAATTCGTGATCGGGTTGCCGGTAATGTCGCTGTTGCCGACGATGACCAGGCGATTGTCCGGGGTCTGCAGCTGGGTGTTGAAAATGCCGACCGACTGGACGGTTCCCGAGACTCCGCCGGCCTCGACGAAGTGCCCGCGGGTAAAGGGGCGCAGAATCACCAGCATGATGCCGGCCGCGAAATTGCTCAGGCTGCTTTGCAGGGCCAGGCCGACGGCCAGGGCCATACCGCCTAAGACCGCGATCAGCGGCGTGACCTGAATGCCGAGGTGGCCCAGCGAGATCATCACCACGATCACCAGCAGCAAGATGCCGAGGATGTTGCCGACGAAGGTCACCAGCAGCGCGTCGATGCCGCGCTTTTCCATGCCGCGGGAGACGCCCCGGACCACGCGCTTGCCGATCCAGCGGCCGATGAAGAAGATCAGGATGGCGCCAATCACGCGCGTGCCGATTTCGATGACGTTGTAGTCGGCCAGCAGTTGCTGGACTTCGCTCCATTCCATGCGTTTTTCTCCCTGAAGTGGCTTTTTTTAGAAAAGATCCTCGCCGCCGGTCAGCGTGTCCTCGATGCTGTCGCCGAGCAGGGCCAGGTGGTTGATGACGTAGCGCAGCGAAGCCTCGTTGAGCAGGTCGTAGGTCAGGTTATGGCACAGCTTGATGAACGGGGTGCCGTCCAGATCGCCGACGGCCAGGTAGCCCACCCGCAGCATCAGGTTCACGCGCAGGCATTTTTCGGCGTCGTGCTCGCGCAGCGGCGCGATGTTGGTCTCCAGGCGCAGCGAGCGGCGCTCGTCGCTGTTTTTTAGCTCGGCCAGGAAAATGTCCTGATGGCGTCCGGCTTCGCCGACCTTGACCTCTACGGCCAGCATGAACGGCTCGGCGTGGACCACCGAGTAATGCGCGCGGATGTATTGTTCGATCTCGGAAAAAGTCTGCATGGGTGGTTTACTTGGGCTCCAGGCGAACGGCGCCGTCGAGTCGGATGACGGTGCCGTTGAAATAGCGGTTTTCGATGATGTGGGCGGCCAGGTCGGCGAATTCGTCCGAGCGGCCCAGGCGCTTGGGAAACGGGATGGACTCGCCCAGCGCCTGCTGCACGGGCTCGGGCATGACATCGACCATGGGGGTATGGAACACGCCTGGCGCAATCGTCATGACGCGCACGCCGATGCGCGCAAACTCGCGCGCCATGGGCAGGGTCATGCCGACCACGCCGGCCTTGGAGGCCGAGTAGGCGGCCTGTCCGATCTGGCCTTCGAAGGCCGCGACCGAGGCTGTGTTGATGATCACGCCGCGTTCGCCGTCTTCACCGGGCAGGTTGCCCTGCATGCGCTCGGCGGCCGCCTTGGCGACGTTGAAGCTGCCGACCAGGTTGACCATGACCGCACCGGCAAAGCGATCCAGCGGCATGGGACCCTCGCGCCCCAGCACGCGACCGGCACCGAGGATGCCGGCGCAGCTGACGACCACGTTCAGCCCGTCCATTTCTTCGGCCGCCTGGCCAACGGCCTCGTCCACCGCCGTTTCGCTGGTCACGTCGACGGCCATGAAGCGCGCCGAATTCGGCCCCAGTTCGTCGACCGCGGCGCGGGCCTTTTCGGCATCGATATCGAACAAGCGCACCCGGGCGCCGGCCGCGACCAGTCGCTTCGCCACCGCAAATCCCAGGCCGGGCACGCCGCCGGTGATGACGGCTTTGACCGATGCAGTCTCCATGCTGTTCCTCCGGTTGAACGGGCGTTGTCTAGCGGTCTTTCAGTGTCGCTTGAGCACGGCCTGGCCGGCGCGTGAGCGCGGCCGGCCGAGCTCGCCGGCGATCCAGTCGCCGGTGCGCGCCATTTCGAGCAGGTCGATGCCGGTCTCCATCCCCATGCCTTCGAGCATGTAGATGACGTCCTCGGTGGCGACGTTGCCGGTCGCACCGCGCGCGTAAGGGCAGCCGCCGAGGCCGGCCACGGAACTGTCGACCACGCGGACACCAAGCTCCAGGCAGGTCATGATATTCGCCAGGGCCTGGCCGTAGGTGTCGTGAAAGTGCACGGCGAGCTGGGCGATCGGAATCGAGGCGCCCACCGCGCGCAGCATCTCGGCGGCTTTGCGCGGGGTGCCCACGCCGATGGTGTCGCCCAGCGAAATCTCTTCGCAGCCGGCCTCGAACAGCGCTTCGGCCACCCGCACCACGTCGGCGATCGGCACCTGGCCCTGGTAAGGACAGCCGAGCACGGTCGAGACGTAGCCGCGCACGCGCACCCCGTCGTTGCGCGCGCGGTGGACCACCGGCGCAAAACGGCGCAGCGATTCTTCGATGGTGCAGTTGATGTTGCGCTGGTTGAAGGCCTCCGAGGCGGCCGTGAACAGGGCGACCTCGTCGACGCCGACGCTGCGGGCGCGGTCGTAGCCGCGCTCGTTGGGCACCAGGGCCGGGTAGCGGATACCCGGGCGTCGCTCAAGCCCCGAGATCACCTCCTCGGCATCGGCCATCTGCGGGATGGCCCGATCGCTGACGAAGCTGGTCGACTCGATGACCTTCAGGCCGGTCTGGCCAAGCCGGTCGATCAGGTCGAGCTTGAGCGAAGTCGGCACGGTGTAAGGCTCGTTCTGGAGCCCGTCGCGCGGGCCCACCTCCACGATCTTGACGACATCACCGCTCACGGTCTCTGGCCCGGAGTCTTACAGCAGCTCCACGGCCATGGCCACGCCTTCGCCGCCGCCGATGCACAGCGAGGCCACCCCGGTCTTGAGCTGATGGGCCTTGAGGGCGTGGATCAGGGTGACCAGGATGCGCGCGCCGCTGGCACCGATCGGATGGCCCAGCGCGCAGGCGCCGCCGTTGACGTTGACCCTGGCGTGGTCCAGGGCGTGTTCTTTCATCGCCGCCATGGTGACGGTGGCGAAAGCCTCGTTGATTTCCCACAGGTCGACCTGGCCGGCGCTCCAGCCGGCCTTTTCCAGGCACTGGGCAATGGCACCCACCGGGGCGGTGGTGAACCATTCCGGCTCGTGGCTGTGGGTGGCGTGGGCGACCACGCGAGCCAGGGGCTTGAGGCCGCGCTTGTCGGCCTCGCTGGCGCTCATCATCACGAACGCCGCCGCGCCGTCGGAGATCTTCGACGAGCTGGCCGCGGTGATGGTGCCGTCCTTGGCAAAGGCCGGGCGCAGCGAGGGCATCTTGTCGACGTTGCAGCGCGGCGGTTCTTCGTCGGCGGTGATCTCGACCTCGCCCTTGCGGGTCTTGACCGTCACCGGCGTGATTTCGTCGGCGAAGGCGCCGTTGTTCATGGCCGCCGTGGCGCGCTCGACCGAGGCCTTGGAAAACGCGTCCTGGTCCTCGCGGCTGAAGGAATACTTGGCCGCGCATTTTTCGGCAAAGCCGCCCATCATGGCGCCGTCGTAAGGGTTTTGCAGGCCGTCGTAGAACATGTGGTCCAGCGCCTGAACGTGGCCCATGCGCAGCCCGCGGTCCATGAGATAGGGCGCGTTGGTCATCGATTCCATGCCGCCAGCGACGACGACTTCGGCGCTGCCGGCCCGGATCAGGTCGCTGCCCAGCATGGCCGCCTTGAGGCCTGAACCGCAGACCTTGTTGATGGTCGTCGCCCCGGCGCTCATCGGCAGTCCGGCGCCGAGCGCGGCCTGGCGGGCGGGTGCCTGGCCGGTGCCGGCCGGCAGCACGCAGCCCATGATGACCTCGGAGATGTCCTCGCCCGGCACGCCGGTATCGGCCATGACCGAGCCGATGACGGCCGCGCCCAGCTGGGGCGACTTGACCGGCGCGAACTGACCCTGGAAGGAACCGATCGCCGTGCGGCGGGCGGCAACGAATACGACGTCGTCGGACATGATCACACTCTCTCTTGATTGGAAACCCTGCGGCATTATCGCAGGTTCACCGCGGGGCAGCCACTGCCGCCCCGCTGATAGGCATTGACCTTGCGGTCGGGATCGGATGGGTCGGTGGGCAAGCCTCGTGGTGGCAAGTCCCCGAGCGCGTGGTTAGAATCGGGATCAAGCCCTTAAAAGAGGTTTGCCGATGGCCTTGCAGCCACGCGACGACCACGACTACACCTACGGTGACTACAAGACCTGGCCGGAGGACGTGCGCTACGAGCTGATCGACGGCACCGCCTGGCTGATGTCGCCCGCGCCGGGTCGGCGGCACCAGGAAATGGTCGGGGAGATCTTTCGTCAGGCAGCCAACGCCCTGGCCGATGCGCCCTGTCGAACTTATATCGCCCCTTTTGACGTTCGCCTGCCCCGCGGCAATGAGGCCGACGACGCCATCGACACCGTGGTCCAGCCCGACGTGCTGGTTGTCTGTGACCGCGACAAGCTCGACGAGGCCGGCCTGCGCGGCGCGCCGGACTGGGTGGTCGAGGTGCTCTCGCCGTCCACCGCCGCCCACGACCAGACGCGCAAGCTGGCCGTGTACGAACGCTCAGGCCTGCCCGAGGTCTGGCTGGTGCACCCCACCGACCGCATGCTGACCCGCTATCGCCTGGTCGACGGCCGCTACGGCCGACCGGCAATCCAGGAACTGGAAGGCACCACCACGGTGACTGATTTACCCGAGATCGCGATCGACTGGGACAAAGTCACGGCCCGGCTGGAGGACTGATCCTGGAACGCATCCCCCATTAACCGGCCAGGCCATCGAATGGCCGGCTTGATGCTGGCCCGGCCCGGCGGGGACGGCAAAAGGCGAGCAACCGCTGCCGCGGAAATTTCGATGCCGGGTCAGCAGGCCCGGCCCTCGGCCAGCTCGCGCCCGATCAGCATGCGCCGGATCTCGTTGGTGCCGGCGCCGATGTCGTAGAGCTTGGCGTCTCTGAGCAGACGGCCGGTGGGATATTCGTTGATGTAGCCATTGCCGCCCAGGGCCTGGATGGCCTCCAGCGCGACGCTGACCGCGCTGCGCGAGGCGTGCAGCAGGCAGGCGGCGGCATCGATCCGCGACAGCTCGCCCTGGTCGTAAGCGGCAGCCACCTGGTAGGAAAACCCGCGCGAGGACTGCAGCAGGGTATAGAGGTCGCCGACCTTGGCCTGCATCAGGCCGAAATCCGACAGCGTGCGGCCGAACTGCTTGCGCTCGCGGATATAGGGCAAAACCTCATCGAGAGCGGCCTGCATGATCCCGATCGGCCCGCCGGAGAGCACCAGGCGCTCGGAGTTGAGCCCCGACATCAGGATCCTGACGCCTTCGTTGACCTCACCGAGGACGTTCTCGGCCGGAATCTCGCAGCCGTCGAACACCAGCTCGCAGGTGTTGGAGCCGCGCATGCCCAGCTTGTCGAGCTTCTGGGCTTTCGAAAAACCCGGAAAGTCCTGCTCGACGATAAAGGCGGTCATGCAGCGGCTGCCGGCCTCCTTGCCGGCGGTGCGCATGTAGACCAGGGCGATATCGCATTCCGGGCCGTTGGTGATCCACATCTTGGAGCCGTTGGCGACCCAGATATCGCCCTTGCGCTCGGCTCGGCAGGCCATGGAGCCGACCACGTCAGAACCGGCACCGGGCTCGGACATCGCCAGCGCCCCGACCCATTCGCCGGAGACCAGTTTCGGCACGTATTTCTCGCGCTGCGCGGGCGTGCCGTTGCGGCACAGGTTGTCGGTGCACAGGTTGGAGTGGGCGCCATACGACAGTCCGACCGAGGCCGAGGCCCGGGAGATCTCTTCCATGGCGACCAGGTGGGCCAGGTAGCCCATCTCGGCGCCGCCGTACTCGCCCGGTATGGTGATGCCGAGCAGCCCCAGTTCGCCGAGCTTACGCCACAGCGCCTGCGGAAATTCGTTGGCCTGGTCGATCGCGGCGGCCTCAGGGGCGATTTCCTCGGCGGCGAAACGGCGCACCGTGTCGCGTAACAGTTCGATGTCTTGGGGCAGCTGCATGCGGTTTCGATCGTCGGTAACAAGCCCTCCATTGTAGTTCAGGCCCTGGCTTTCAGCGTCACCGGGCGCAGCCGTCACATTTCTGTAATTGCTGTGACATCAGAGCTTCGTATTTTCCCGGCCCAATAGAGAGTCCTGATTCCAACGCCCTGTTACGGAGTATCCATCGTGAGGCGATTTGTTCACCGGGGGCTGGTCATGGCCGCGCTGTTTGCAGCGACCGGCCTGGCGGCCCAGCCTACTGCCGAAGGCGACGATCTCGAAGCCCTGGCCGAGGAGCTGGTCCGGCTGCGCGGCGAGGTCG
>JBMCIV010000057.1:0-7665 GCA_048616735.1 Wenzhouxiangella sp.
TTACCACGGCGATGGCGGCCAGGCTCGTGGTCTGGGTCAGCACAACGCCGGCCAGGCCGCCCCGCGGCAGGCCCAGCGCCCGCAGCGTGGCGTATTCGCGGCCGCGCTCCAGGCCCAGCGCGAGCAGGGCGCTGATCAGGGCGATGGCGGCGATCATGCCGACCAGGATGGCCAGCGCCCAGGAGATCCTGAACGTGCGGTCGAAGACCGCCAGCGTCTGCTCGCGCACCTGCTCGCGGGTGGTCAGGTTGCCGGCCGGATAAGCCTCGGCGATCCTGGTCTCGAGCGCGTCCAGGCCGGTGCCGGCCTGCAGGTACAGGCCGATGCTGTCGCGCTGTTCGTCTTGCCACAGCTCGCGGAAGCGCCAGCCGATCAAACCCACCAGGCCGCGGTCGTTGCTGAAATCGCGGTAGACCGCCGCCACGTCGAAACTCGCCGGCCCGGACGGCGTGGCCAGCTCGATTCGGTCCCCGGGCTCGAGCCCCTTGCGTCGGGCCATGGGCTCGGTCACCAGGACGGCGGTCCCGGCCTCGACCGCCGGCTGGGCGCTTTCGCGGTCGCCGTTGACCCACTCGAAGGCCGCCCAGGCTTTCGGATTGAGGTCGTATCCAACCACCATGCTGCCGTCATCCAGGCGAATCTGGCGCGAGCTGGTCAGCATTTCAATTTCCGGCCAGGCGCGCAGCTCCTCGACGTCTTGCGAGTCCAGTTGCCCCTGGCTGACGGTGAGGTAGACGTCGGCGCTGATCAGGCGACTGACCCAGTCGTCCACGGTCGCGCGAAACCCCAGCACCATCATGCCGACGCCGGCGCTCAGCGCCAGCGCCAGGCTCAGCGCCGAGACCGCTGGCGCAAGGCGCTGACGCGAGCTCATCAGCATCTTGATCGCCCGCGGCACCAGGCCGCTGCCGCGGGCGCTGATCAGGCGCAGCAGCTGCATGCCGATTGCCGGCGCCAGCAGAGCGCAGCCCGACAGCATCAAAAACAGCCCGGCCATGACCGGCGGCAGGCCGCGGGTGGTCACGATCAGGGCCGCGCCGGCCACCAGCAGCAGGCCGGGCAGCCAGCGCCACAGCCGGCGTTCGCCGGAGTTGGCCTCGTGGACGGTGCGTGCCAGCTGCCCCGGCGGAATGCGCTGGGCTTCGCGCAGCACGCCGTACACGCTGGCCAGCGCCATGATCACGGCCATGACCCAGACGGTTGCGTAAAGGCCCAGGCTGGGCCGGATGCCGGCCGAGGCGACCATCCGGTACAACTCGGCCACCGGCTGACGGACCAGGTCCAGCAAGGCGCTCGCCATCAGGGTGCCCAGGGCGAGTCCGGCCAGCGCTCCGAGGCCGGCCAGGATCACGGTCTCCAGGGCCAGCAGCGCCTGGATGCGACCCTGGGTCACGCCGACGGCGCGCAGCATGCCGATGGTGCGCCGGCGCTGCACCAGCAGGAAGGCGAGCACGCTGTAGATCACGAACAGCCCCACCGCCAGGCTGAGCAGGCTCATCGCGGTCAGGTTGGCGCGCATGCCGGCGGTCAGCGCGGCGGCCGATTCGCGCCGCTGTTCGGCATCGACCAGTTCCAGACCCTCGGGCAGATGCTCGGCCAGCCAGTCGCGGTGCCGCGACGAGGTTTCGATGAAGCTCAGTTCCCCCTGGCGCCCGGTCAGGTGCTGGGCCGCGGCCAAGTCCATGATGATCCGATCGTCGAGCTCGCGTCGGGCGCTGATGGTCGCGACCATTTCCAGATTCAGGGTTTCGCCCGCATGGCTGACCTCAAGCGCACCCTCCGGTCCGACGTCGAGTCGCTCGAGCGTGGTTTGGCTGACCACCGCCGCGTTGGCCTGGCTGAGCAGCCGGCCGGTGGCCGAACCGGTGGGGCGAACGGCGCTGTCGCGGTCCAGGGACAGCGGATCGATGGCCAGCAGCTCCAGCATCCGGTCGCCGTAGCGAAGGCGCGAACTCAACACCGGCAGCAGCGTCGGTGCGCCGGCTGTGGTGGCCAGCCTGCGATACACGCTTTCGTCCAGCGGACCGCGCGGGTCGGTGACGCGGATCGTCTCGCGGCCGCTCAGTGAATCGGTGGCGCTGTCGAGCGCGTCGATGAGGACATCGCGCATCAGCGCCACGCCGGTGACCACCGCGACGCCGGCGGCGATGCCGATCAGGGCCAGCAGCAACTGCCCGGGATGGCGGTAAAAGAACCGCCGCGAGGACTCCAGCAGCAGCCGCATCAGTCCTGGCTCAGGCGACCGTGGCGCAGCTGAAGCACCCGATCGCACAGGGCGGCCGCGTCGTCGTTGTGGGTCACCATGAGCAAGGTGACGCCATGCTGTCGCGTGACCCGGTCGAACAGCGCCAGCACCCCCTCGGCGGTGGTCTGGTCAAGGCTGCCGGTGGGCTCGTCGGCGAGCAGGAGCGCGGGACGGTGAACCAGGGCACGCGCGATCGCGACGCGCTGCTTTTCGCCGCCGGAGAGTTTTTCCGGCAGCCGTTCCAGCAGCTTTGCGATGCCCAGCTCTTCGGCCAGTTCGGTGATTCGCTGACGCTGATCCAGACGCGTGTTCAGCCACAGCGGCAGCTCGATGTTTTCGCGCACCGTCAGACTGTCGATCAGGTTGAAGTCCTGGAAGACCAGGCCGATGTAGCGCGCCCGGAAGCGGGTGCGCTCAGGCTCGGCCAGGGTCGACAGCAGGCGCCCGCCGACCCGGACCTCGCCGGCGTCGGGCGTGTCCATGCCGGCGGCCAGGTGGAGCAGGGTGGTCTTGCCCGAGCCGGATGAGCCCATGACGGCGACGCGCTCGCCCGCGCCCAGGTCCAGGTTCAAATCATCGAGCACCTGAACCGGGCCGGTGGTGCCGAAGCGGCGCTGCAGGCCCTGAATGCTCAAAACGGTTTCAGCCACCGGTGCTGACTCCGATCAGGCCGCCGACCAGCAGCAGCGAGATGGCCGCGATGCTGACCGCCAGGCGCAGCCGGCGATACCAGCCGGGCATGCGATAGCCCCGCCACGGTTCGTCGAGCAGCAGATGAAGGCCGAACATGGCCGCCAGCCACAGGCTGGCCCAGGCAACCGGCATGAGCAGCGCCGGCCAGGCCAGCAGCACGAGCGCGTTGCTGGCGATCAAAAGGCGCGGGCGGGTGCGTTCACCGAGCAGGTGCCGGGCCCACAGCGTTCCGGCCAGAAAGGCCAGAATCAGCGTGGCATAGCCAACCAGCAGAAGCTCCAGCCAGGGCGGGGTTTCGATCATGCTGACCAGCGCGAGCGCAGCAAAGGGAATCACTCCGCTCCAGGTCAGCGTTCGGGTGGTGTTGACGGTAGCGGTATCCAATTGCGCCGGGGCCGGATGGTCGAAAGAGCCAGGCTCTAGTGTAGCGCCGCAGTTTCGACGCCAGGTAAAAGAAGACCCCGACCGGGAGCCGTGGTCGGGGTCTTCAGGAGCGTATCCGGAACGGAGGGAGGGAGTCAGGGCCTTGGAGGGACCGCTCCGAACACGAGTGCAGATTGCCCCAGCCCGGTGAAACCACCGTGAACAGAAAACGAGGGAACTTCAGGCCCGGCGCACAATCCTAGACCAGACCACGCCCGGCCACGTGCCTGAAAGTTTCACTTGGCTTCAGGGCGAGCACTGTGGTAGGATTACTACCAACCTTGGTAAAACCGCAACGGTTCGGCAAGGTCGCAGGGCGCGAAGCGAGGTACATCACTCCGATATTGTTTGCCCCTCCCCGCAACGGGAGGGGTTTTTTTTTCCCGCAGGCAGCGCCTGTCCTGACTGTCTTTGGCGCGCTAGAATGGCGCTGGGGCTTGGAGAGGCGGGCAAACAGGAAGTGGTGAATCGAATGTTGCGAGAAAACAACAACCCTCGCGTTGTGGCCGATCTCTTCGAGCACGATCGTCATCGAGGGCCCAGCTTTTCTGTGCTGCAGCAAGGCTGGATGCTGGACTATTCGCGCACGCCGCTGGATCGGACCGAACGCGACCGGCTGCTGGATTTGCCGCGTCGAATCAAGCTTCGCGAAGCCTTCGAGCGCCTGTTCAATAGCGCTATCGTCAACCCCTCCGAAGCGCAGCCGGCGCTGCATATGCAGCTGCGCGCGCCCGACCCTGACCGCGAGCGCCTGGCCGAACGCAGGCAAATGCTGGCGCTGGCCGAGCGCCTGCACTCCGGCCAGGCCGGGATTAAGGACCTGATCCATATCGGGATCGGCGGGTCGGATCTCGGTCCGCGCCTGGTCGCCGATGCGCTCGATGAAGGCGATGGCGCGGTGGATGTGCACTGGATCTCGACCATGGATGGTCGTCGCCTGGAGCGCCTGACGGGCCGCCTGGATCCGGCAACAACCGCCGTGGTCATTGCCTCGAAATCTTTTTCGACCGAAGAAACCATCACTCAGGCCAGCGCCGTCCGGGCCTGGATGGGCCAGGGCTTTCACTCCCGCGCCTGGGCGAGTACGGCCAACGTCGACCGCGCCGTCGCTTTCGGCCTGCGCCCGGAGCACGTGCTGCCCTTTCCGCTCTGGACCGGCGGGCGCTATTCGCTGTGGTCTTCGGTCGGCGTCAGCGCGGCAACGGTGACCGGATCCAAGCGGTTTAAGGACCTGCTGGCCGGCGCGGCGGCGGCCGATCAGGCGGCGCGGCAGGCCCCCGATGGCTCCAGCCTGGCCGTCATGCTGGGCTTGCTCATCCATTATTTCCGCCGCGAACTGGGGCTGCCGACCCTGGGCGTGGTGTCCTACGAGCCGCGCCTGGGGTTGCTCGGCGACTATTTGCAGCAGCTGATCATGGAGAGTCTGGGCAAGCGCGTGGACCTGGCTGACCAGCCGGTCGATCAGCCCACCGTGCCGCTGGTCTACGGCGGACGCGGGACAGACTTGCAGCACTCGATTTTTCAGGCGCTGCACCAGGGAACCGATGTCCATCCGCTGCTGCTGGTCGGCAGCCTGGCCGACGAGCACGGCCAGCCGGGGTTTCAGCGCGCCCAGCTCGCCCATCTGCTGGCCCAGGCGGCCGCCCTTGCCCGCGGCCGACACGACGGCGCGCCGCATCGCTGCCTGCCCGGCAATCGCCCGGTCGCGGTGTTGCTGACCGAGCGCCTGACGCCGCGCTCGCTCGGCTTTCTTCTGGCCAGCTTCGAGCACGCGGTCTACGCGCTTTCCGTGCTGTGGCAGATCAATGCCTTCGACCAGTGGGGCGTCGAGGAAGGCAAGCGGCTGGCGGCCGACATCCGCCGCCGTCTCGATGCCCGTATGCCCAGCCTGGAGGAGCTGGCCGGCTTTTTCTGATAGCGTAAGGGCTCAATCAATCGGGCGATGGTGCAATCAAACGCTCGCCCGTTCGGTCTGATTCAGCAAGCGGGCATTGCAAGACCCGCCCAATGGCCCCGGCACGGGGTCAAGTCAACCTAAACCAAAGACACATTGGAGATCTGATCATGAGCGACAAGAAAGTTCTGACTTCCGCCATCGGCACGCTATCGGCGCTGTCTTTTTCGCTGGGCGCCATCGCCGCCGAGCCGTCGGCCGACAAGCTGTTCGAGGCCGAATCCCTGGAGCGCGGCTTCATGGCGCAGTCGGTGGGCTTCGAAGAAGGATCGTGCGGCGAAGGCTCTTGTGGTGAAGGCGCGTGCGGTGAAGACAAAGACGAAGACAAGGACAAGGACGAAGACGACAAGGACGAAGAGGGCTCGTGCGGTGAAGGCGCGTGCGGTGAAGGCACCTGCGGCGAAGCCTGAGACTTCGTGATTTGATCATGTCTTCGATCGATCGCCCGGTGTACGGTGCCGGACTCGGACTGCGGCGGGCCTTGCTGGGCCCGCTGCAGGATGCCGATCTCGGTGATGTCGGATTCCTGGAGCTGGCGCCGGAAAACTGGATCGGCGTCGGCGGTCGCCTGCGCCGACAGCTGGCCTGGTATACCGAACGCTTCCCGCTGGTCTGTCACGGCCTGTCGCTGTCCATCGGGGCACCGGAGCCGCTGGATCAAGGCTACCTCAAGCGCCTGCGGGCTTTTCTCGACGAGCACCAGGTGCGGTGTTTTTCCGAGCATCTCAGCTACTGCTCCGAGCACGGTCATTTGTACGATCTGATGCCGCTGCCGTTTCTGCCCGAAACGGTGCAGTGGGTGGCCGATCGCATTGGCCAGGTGCAGGACGCGCTCGGCCGGCAGATCGCGGTCGAGAACATCTCCTACTACGCGCCGGTGGCCACCGAGATGACGGAGCTGGAGTTCATCAACGCGGTCTGCGAGCGGGCCGACTGCCTGCTGCTGCTCGACGTCAACAACGTCCACGTCAACAGCGTCAACCACGGCTACGAGGCCGATGCGTTCCTGGCCGGGCTGCCGCGCGAGCGCGTGGCCTACCTGCACGTCGCCGGCCATCACCATGAAGCCGAGGACCTCATCGTCGATACCCACGGCGCACCCGTGGCCGACCCGGTGTGGGGCCTGCTGCGACACGCCTACGACATCGTCGGCGCCGCGCCGACGGTGCTGGAAAGAGATTTCAACTTCCCGCCCGTGCCCGAGCTGCTGGCCGAAGTCTCCACCATCGCTCGCCTTCAGCATGAACAAGCCGTCAAACGCGACCAGCACGCCGCCTGAGCGTCAGCTCCGGCTGCAGGCGGAGTTTGCCGCCTACCTGCGCGACCCCGAGCACAATCCGCCGCCGGCCGGCATTGAGGAGCGCCGCCTGGCCATCTACCGGCGGCTGTTCTTCGGCAACCTGCGCAACCTCATGGCGAAAAACTTTCCCGTGCTTCGGCGCATGCTTGACGATGCCGAGTGGGATCGCCTGATCCGCGAACTGATGGTCGAGCACCGCGCCACCACGCCGCTGTTTCCGGAAATCGGCAGCGAGATGCTCGCCTTTGTTGCCGGCGCCGGCGAGCACTGGCTGACCGGACGTCCGTGGATGGCCGAGTTGATCCACTGGGAATACTTAGAAACCCTGGCCCGGCTGCACGTGGCCGAAAAGCCGGAGCCGGCGCCCGTGCCGGAGGATTTCGCGCGCTGCCGGCTTGATCTCAATCCCAGCCTGCAAAGCGCCCGATACCACTGGCCGGTGCACCGCATCGGGCCCCGGTTCATTCCGTCCGAGCCGCTGGCCGAGCCGATCAATCTTCTGGTCTACAGGTGTCACGACGATCGGGTTGCGTTTGAACGGATCAACGACTTGACCGCAAGATTCCTCCTGCTGGCGCAAGCCAATGCCGGCTCGACCGGTCTGGTTTTACTGCAAGCGCTGGCCGAAGAGCTGGGCATCCATCCGCCGGATAAAGTCATTAACGCGGGATCGGGGATGCTGAAACATCTCGGCGACCGCGAAGTCATCCGCTTCCGATCGGACGCCTGAATCACTCGTCTGGAGGTCGGCCTTGCAGCATCGCGGCATGGGCTGCATGACCGACCAACAGTAAAGGAGTGAGTCAGATGATCCTGAAGTTCTACGATGAATTGATCCAGAGACTGCGCGCCAGCGGCGACTGGGTCGCCCCGCTGGGACTGCGGCTGCTGCTGGCCTATGAATTCTTTACCGCCGGCTACGGCAAGTTCAAGACGGGTACCGAGGCCCCGACCTGGTTTGCCAGCCAGGATTTCGTGTTCCCGTTTGGCCTGCTGTCGGCCAACATGAACTGGGTGATGGTGACCTGGGGCGAACTGCTCGCCGCGATC
>JBMCIV010000058.1:0-7612 GCA_048616735.1 Wenzhouxiangella sp.
GATCTCGGCCAGGTCCACGGTCCAGTCCAGGGCCGAATCGCCGCCGCCAAGGATCAGCAGGCGCTTGTCGCGGAAACGCTCGCGATCGGTGACCTTGTAGTGCACGATGGCCGGGTCGATGGTGTCTAGGCCCTTGGCCTTGAGTCGGCGCGGCAAAAACGAACCCAGCCCGGCGGCAATGATGACGGTGCCGGCATCGAACTCCGTGCCGGCGGTGGTGACCACGGTAAAGCGGCCGTCGTCGCGCTTTTCGAAGCGCTGGACCTGCTGCTGCAAGTGAATGCCGGGGCTGAACGGTTCGATCTGCTCCATCAGCCGGTCGATCAGCTCCTGGGCGCCGACCACCGGGTAGGCGGGGATGTCGTAGATCGGTTTTTCCGGATACAGCTCGGAGCATTGCCCGCCGACCTGCGGCAGGCTGTCGACCAGCTCGGCCTTGAGGTCCAGCAAGCCCAGCTCGAAAACCTGGAACAGGCCGACCGGGCCTGCGCCGATGATCACGGCATCGGTTTGAATTGGCATTGACATACCTTGGGGTTCATGCATTGGGAAGTCGGAAAAGGTATCACAGTCGTTGTTTTTTCGGGGTTCAGGGAATGGGGGGCAGGGACCAGGGATCAGGGGATTTTGTCCCGCTCCCTGATCGCTTTTTTCTTACACTTGGCCGGCATCAGCAAGCAAGATGACCAGCCACTGGTCCCTGGTCCCTAGTCCCTGACCTTGAAAAACCCAATGCCCCAACGCCCGAATATCAAGCTCCACCCCGAATGGCGCCAGGCCCTGGCCGGTGAATTCGAGCAGGCCTACATGCGCGAATTGAAGCGCTTTCTGCGGGCGCGCCAGCAGGCTGGGGCGGTGATCTATCCACCGGGGCCCGAGATGTTCAACGCGCTGGACTCCACGCCGCTGTCGCGGGTCAAGGTGGTGATCCTGGGCCAGGACCCTTACCACGGCCCCGGCCAGGCCCACGGTTTGTGCTTTTCGGTGCGCAAGGGCGTCGCCCCGCCGCCGTCGCTGGTCAATATTTTCCGCGAGCTGCAGTCCGATCTCGGCCTGGCCGTCCCCGATCACGGTCACCTGCAGTCATGGGCGGCGCAGGGGGTGCTGCTGCTCAATGCCGTGCTCACCGTCGAACGTGGCCAGGCCGGGGCCCACCAGGGCAAGGGCTGGGAGCGCTTCACCGACGCGGTGGTGGCCACGGTCAATCAGCGCTGCGAGCACGTTGTTTTTCTGCTGTGGGGCGCCCAGGCCCAGCGCAAGGGGTCGGCCATCGACACCCGCCGGCACCTGGTGCTCAAGGCGCCGCACCCTTCGCCGCTGTCGGCCCACCGCGGCTTCCTCGGCTGCCGGCATTTCTCGCAGGCCAACGCCTGGCTGGCCAAGCACGGCATCGAGCCGGTGGATTGGGCCCTGGCGTGACGAGTTGGCGGGCTACACTGGACTGATGGACGAGTCGCTGCTCAAACGCATCCGGGTGGTGCTGGTCGGGACCACGCATCCGGGCAATATCGGTTCGACCGCGCGGGCGATGAAGGTGATGGGCCTGTCGCGCCTGGTGCTGGTCGATCCGCGGACCTTCCCTTCCGGGGAGGCCACGGCGCTGGCTTCGAACGCCGATGATGTGCTGGCTGCGGCCACGGTGGTCGATACCTTCACCGACGCGATCGCCGGCTGCGCCCTGGTGCTGGGCTGTTCGGGCCGCCCGCGCGCCTTGCCGATGCCGACGCTGGATGCGCGCAGCGCCGCGGCGCGGGCGCTGGTCGAAGCCGGCCGCCACGAGGTCGCCGTGGTGTTCGGTCGCGAGAAGACCGGGCTGCACGACGTCGAAATCCGGGCCTGTCACTACCTGGTCTCGATCCCGACCAGCGCGACCTACGATTCGCTCAACCTGGCCCAGGCGGTGCAGGTGGTCTGCTACGAGATCCGCCAGGCCCTGCTCGGCGGTTTGCCCGGCGGTCTGCCCGGCGAAATCGCGCCGCCGGACTGGACGCCCGAGCCGCCCGAGCGCCTGGAAGTGTTCTTCCGCCGCCTCGAGCAGGCCCTGCTGGAGATCCAGTTCCTCAATCCGGCTCAGCCCAAGCGCCTGATGCAGCGCCTGCGCCGGCTTTATCTGCGCGCGCGGCCGGACGAGAACGAGCTCAATATCTTGAACGGCATCGTGTCGGCTACCCTGGAGACCGCCCGTGGCGAGCGCAAGCCAAAAGGTTGAGGAGCATTCCCAGGAAGAGCGCTTCCGGCGCATCTGGGAGGTCGTCGAAGGCATTCCCGAGGGCTGCGTGCTCAACTACGGCGAGGTTGCGCGCCTGGCCGGCCTGCCGGGGCGAGCGCGCCTGGTCGGGCGGGCGCTGGCTCGGGCGCCAAAGAAGCGCGCCTTGCCCTGGCACCGCGTGGTCAACGCGCAAGGCAGGATCAGCTTTGCGGCCGAAAGCGTCCGCGGCCAGCGGCAGCGCCGGCTGCTTGAAGCCGAAGGGGTGGAGTTTGACGGCGAGGTCATCGACCTGGCGCGATTTAGCCCGGAGCGCGCCATCGATCGGCTGCTGTGGGGGCCTTGAAGCGCGCTGTCGCTGGAGCCTCAGCAGTCGTCTTCGCCCAGATCGATCGAGCTGCTTGCCAGGCGAATGTCTAGTTCCGGCTCGCCGTTTTTGATCTGGACGATGCGCAACGGCAGCCACTGGAAGCTGGCCGCGTGCCAGGAGTCGTAGTTGCGGCTGGAACCTTCGCGTCGGAAGCGCTGCATGCGGATGGCGTCGAAGCAGCCGGCGGGGACGTCAACCGGCTCGTGATCGAGGTAGAAGAAGTACTGATCCTCGATTTCGTCGCGCTCGAGCACCCGGAACTTCAGGTCCTGCCCGCGATTGGCCGGATCGTGCAGCGCCACGGCCAGCTGCAGGCGCAGGGTCAGGGAGTCGAGCAAATCGTCCTCCAGCTCAAGCTCGAGCTCGCCTTCGTGGGTCTTAGTGGCGGTGGTGCCGCGCTGCCAGTCGATTTCGTGCTGCCAGTAGCGGGTCCGCATCGGGGCGCGCGCGACCTGCCGGTAGGTCAGCGGCACCACGTGCGCGTCGCGCCACACGAACTGTGCCGATTCCTCGGCCGAGACCCGCAGCAGCTTGGCCAGGCGCGAGGTGGCGACAGTTTCGGTCGCGTAGCGCCAGATGCCGTCGCCGTCGCGGGCAAGACTGACGTGGACCTCGCCGATCTTGTCGCCGCGCCGGAGCACGTTGTAAACCGCCTCGTGCGCCGATAGCGGCGCGCTGTCGGCCTCGGCTTCAGTCGCCAGCGAGGCGGTCGAGCCGCCGACCGTCGTCAGCAAGATCGCGGCCCAGAACCAGCGGCGCGGAAAGGATTTTGCCCTGAATTGAAATTTTCTCATCGCGCGCTTCGACCGGATAGCGCAGCAATAGTGCCATGGTGGCCGGAAACAGGCGGTGTTCCAGCGGCAGCAGGCGTGCGGCCAGGCTGTCGGCGGTATCGCCGGGTTCCACCGGCAGGTGGGCCTGGCTGATGACCGGGCCGCCGTCAAGCTCCGCGGTGACGAAATGGACGCTGGCGCCGTGCTCGGTCTCGCCGGCGGCGAGCACGCGCTGGTGGGTGTTGAGGCCGCGATGCCGCGGCAGCAGAGACGGGTGGATATTGACCATGCGGCCGGCGTGGGCCTGGACAAAGGGCGCGCTGAGCACCTGCATGAACCCGGCCAGCACGATCCAGTAGGCGCCGCTTGCGGCGATGGCCTCGGCCAGGGCGTGCTCGAACGCGGTCCTGTCGCGATGCTGAGCGCGCGCCACGCACACGGCCTCGATGCCGTCGGCCCGGGCTAGGTCCAGTCCGGCCGCGTCGGGCTGGTCGCTGATGACGGCGGCGATTTCGCCATCCAGTCGCCCGTCGGCCTGGGCCTGTCTGAGGGCGCGGTAGTTGCTGCCGCGTCCGGACAGCAGCACGACGATGCGCTGCGCGCTGTTGCCGCTCATGCCGTGAACACCACCCGTTGCCGGTCGTCGCAGCGGCGGACCCGCCCGATGACGGGTGCCGGTTCGCCCAGCAGTTCGCCGATCCGGGGCGCGTCGGCCTGGGAACAGACCAGGACGAAGCCGATGCCCAGGTTGAAGGTGCGGCGCATTTCGACTGGCTCGATGTTGCCCTGGCGGGCCAGCCAGTCAAAGACCGGCGGTGCTTGCCAGCGGCCTGGGTCGATTTCGATGCCGAAACCGTCGGGCACGACGCGGATGATGTTTTCGGTCAAGCCGCCGCCGGTGATGTGGGCCATGCCGCGCAGGTCGACCCGGCCGATCAGGCGCCAGACGGCGTCGACGTAGATGCGGGTCGGACTCAGCAGTGCCTCACCGAGGGTGGCGCCGTCGAACGGTGCATCGAGACTGGCCTGGCTGCGCTCCAGCACGCGCCGGATCAGCGAGTAGCCGTTGCTGTGCGGCCCGCTGGAGGCCAGGCCGACGAGAACGCAGTCCTCGTCGATCAGGCGGCCGTCGATCAGCCCATCGCGCTCGACGGCACCAACGGCGAAACCGGCCAGATCGTATTCGCCCGCGCCGTACATGTCCGGCATTTCGGCGGTCTCGCCGCCGATCAGGGCGCAGCCGGCCTGTCTGCAGCCTTCGGCAACGCCCGAGACGACCGTCGTTGCGGCTTCCACTTCGAGCTTGCCGCAGGCAAAGTAGTCGAGGAAGAACAGCGGTTCGGCGCCGCAGACCAGGATGTCGTTGACGCACATGGCGACCAAGTCGATGCCGATGGTCTCGTGGCGATTGAGCTGCCGAGCCAGCAGCAGCTTGGTGCCGACCCCGTCTGTGCCCGAGACCAGGACCGGGTCGCGATAGCGCTGACCCAGGTGAAACAGGCCGCCGAAGCCGCCCAGTCCGGTCAGCACCTCGGCCCGGCGGGTGGCCGCGACCAGGGGCTTGATGCGTTCGACCAGGGCGTTGCCGGCATCGATGTCGACGCCGGCATCGCGATAGCTCAAAGAGGTCTTGTTATCGTCGCTCACGAAGCGAACCTGCAGGTTTCTGACCGCCTGCTATTGTGACCTATCGCCCGGGCCGGGGTCGGGGCCCTGTGGTATCTTTTCTCGACCTATGTCGATGCGCCGATTCCTTGTCAAAGTACTGGTTGTGCTGGTAGCGCTCCTCGCGACCGGCGCTTTCGGCGCGCGCGATCTCTACACCGGTGAGGCCGTGATCGGGGACGCCCCCTCGGCCCCGGATGATCCGCTGGCCCAAGCGCTGGAGCAGGTGCTAACCCGGCTCAGCGGCGTGACCGACGCTTCGCTGGTCGAACGCCTGGGCCTGAGCCGCGCCGACCTTCAGCTGCTGGTGCTCAGTCAGCAGCGGGTACGAGATGAGCGCCTGACGGCCGACGGGTCGGCTACGGTTGAGGAGTTGCGGCTGCAGGTATCCTTTGATCCCGGCGCCGTCGACGCGCTGCTGGCCGAGCAGGATCTGCCGCGCCTGGGCCGGGCGCGGCCGTCCATCCTGCTGTGGCTGGCTCTGGAAGACGAACAGGGCCTGCGCCTGGAGGCCGATGCCGTCCTGGAGCAGACCATTGCCCGTCAGGCCGAGCGACTGGGGCTGGACGTGCTGCGGCCGCTGGGCGACCTGCAGGACCTGTCCGAGATCGAGCCGATCGATATTCGCGGCGGTTTCGTCGAAGCTGCCGAGCCTTCGGCCGAACGCTACGATGCCGGCATGATTGCGATGCTGGATCTGCGCCAGGCCGGACCGCAGTGGAGCGGCCGCTGGTTCTGGCGCCTGGAAGGGCGGGATGCCGGTCTCCAGACGCGCGCCGAGCAGCCCGAAGCGGTCGTCGCGCAAGGCCTTGAGGCTTTGCTCGGGGCCCTGGTCGATAGGTTTGGGCGGGTCGCGGGGGCAGACGACGGCGGCTTGCTGCGGCTGCAGGTCGAAGGAATCGAGGATGAAATCCAGTACGCGGAAGTGCTGCGCCATCTCGGCTCGCTGGGCCAGGTCGATGGCCTGCAGGTGGTGTCCGCGAGCGGCCACAGCGTCGACTTCGAGCTGAATCTCTCCAGCGGTGGGCTGGAGGACGCCCTGATGATCGGCGGCGTGCTCGATGTGGTGGAGCACAGCCGCGATGGATCGCTGCGGGTGCGCCTGAAGCGGTGAACCTGACCTGGTTGCCCAACGCGCTCACCGTCGGTCGAATCCTGGCGGTGCCGCCGCTGGTGTTTCTGCTGCTCACCGATGCCTACGCAGCGGCCCTGGGGGTCGCTGTTTTTGCCGGCCTGTCCGACCTGCTCGACGGCTGGCTGGCGCGCAGATTCGGCTGGCAGTCGCGCTTTGGCAGCCTGGCCGATCCGGCCGCCGACAAGCTCTTGATGACGGCCAGCTACCTGACCCTGGCCTGGTTGGGCTACCTGCCCTGGTGGCTGGTGACGCTGGTGATCTTCCGCGACCTGGTGATTGTTCTCGGTAGCTGGGTCTACCACCGGTTTTTTGAACGGCTGGAAGCCGAGCCGACCCAGCTGTCGCGCTTCAATACCTTCTGCCAGGTTTTTTTGATGTGGTACGTGCTGCTCTACCTGGCCGGTTTCCCGCTGCCGCCGAATGGCCAGGTCGGCCTGGAGTGGATGGCAGCCGTGCTGGCGGTGGCCACCTTGGCCCAGTACGTCTGGTTGTGGAGCATGAAGGCCGCTGCGATCAGCCGCGGCCGGCGCGCCGCAGGTTCGAAATGATGATCGGGCCAGGGCTTAAGGTCGATTGCGCATGACGAGCGCGCAGATTCCGCTGGCCCTGACACCGCCGCGCCGGCCAGGCTTTGATAATTTCGTTGCCGGCGGCAACGCGGCGGTCGTCGAGACCCTGGCGTCCGGTCTGGAGCCTGGCCAATGGTACTTTCTTGCCGGGCCGTCGGGCAGCGGTCGAACCCACCTGCTGTCGGCTTGCTTCGCCGGCCTGGTTCGGCGCGGCCTGGATGCGAAGTTCATGGCTCTGGGGGCGGCAGCGCACTGGCCGCTGCTGGCCCAGACCGATGGCGAGTTCGTGCTGCTTGACGATATCGACGCCCTGGCCGGTGATCAAGCCGGCGAAGTGTTGCTGTTCAACGCACTCAATCGCTGGCGTGAACAGCGCACCGGGGTGATCATGAGCGCTACCGGACGGGCCGGTTTCGAGCTGCCCGATCTGGTCTCACGGCTTGGGCAAGCCGTGCGCCTGACCCTCAAGCCTCTGGAGCAGAATGATCTGCTCAGCCTGGTTCGATCTCTCGGCGCTGAGCAGGAAGTGGTGCTGGGACGCGGAGCTGCCGACTATCTCATTACCCGCGGCCCGCGCAGCCCGGCTGGCCTGGTCCGGCTGTTCGAACAGCTGGTGGCGCGCGCCCTGAGCGAACGCCGGACCTTGTCGGTGCCCCTGATCCGCGAAGTATTGCAGGATCTGCGACGCCAGTGAGCCAGGATGTGGCCGGGGGTGCCAGTGGCGCCGGCTACGGGATCAATAGCTGTCCTGGTGGACCCCGCGCATCGCCCGGCCTGACGGATCGGCCATGGTCGCGAAGGCCGCGTCCCAGGCCAGGGCCTCGGGCGTGGAGCAGGCAATCGACGGCCCGCCGGGGACGGTGGCGGCGGCGGCCGATGAGGGGAAGTGGCGCT